>NZ_PPXX01000066.1 GCF_021655075.1 Clostridium sp. Cult2 | reverse complement strand
ATAAGAGAAATAGTATATTAAAGGAATTGAAAGATATCAAGGGAGTATCTTTAAGGCAATTATCCAGAATTACTGGATTTTCAAAAAGCCTAATTGGGAAACTATAGTGGACAAATGACCTGTCCCCATGTCCACTTCTAGAGAAATAGAAGAACCTACACCTTGGAGGGAAAACGCTGATATGATTATTAAATTGATACAACCAAAAATGATAATGAGGCCAATGGATACTCGACTTAAAACAAGAATGTCCCCATCCCTTGCATTATTGACAATAGCAAATATGTTTCATAAAGAACATAGAGTTATAATTGAAAATGAAAATATCGAAAATATTAATTTTGATGAAGCAGTAGACATTGTAGGCATTACTGTTACAGTAGATGTTTTTCCTCGTGCAATAGAAATTGCAAAGATTTACCAAAGTAAGGGGATTCCAGTAGTAGCAGGTGGAATACATATTACAGCTTTTCCTGAACAGGCCAAAAAGTACTTTGATGTTATAGCCGTTGGATTAGCAGAGAAAACATGGCCTGATATTGTTCGAGATTTTCGGGATGGGAAACTGAAAAAAATATACCAGTGTAACGATGAAATTAAAGGTAGCGAGGTTGTTTCGCCAGGATATCATTTGATTGATACGAAAAAATACTTATATTGCAATATTATCAGTACAAGTAGAGGATGTCCATTCAGGTGTGATTTTTGTTACAATAGCTGTGAAGCTTATAAAACATTATATATTAACAGGCCTATTGAAGATGTGATAAAAGATATTAAAGCAATTGGTAAGCGACATGTAATGTTCATAGATGATAATTTTATTGGAAATCCCAAATGGACTTTAGAATTTGTTAGAGCCATTAGACCAATGGGATTGAAATGGAATGCAGCGGTTTCAGCGAATATAGTGGACATGCCTGATTTATTAGATGAGATGGCTATTTCAGGATGTGAAAGTTTATTTATTGGGTTTGAAAGCCTAAATGAAAAAGCTATAAAAAATGTCCATAAAAGTCAGAACAATATCCGAAAGTATGATACTTTAGTTAAAGAAATTCACAAACGGGGAATAATGATTAACGCTAGTTTTGTTTTTGGCCTTGACGATGACGATGTTACAACATTTAAGACTACATTAGATTGGATCGTAAAAAACAAAATAGAAACAGTTACATCCCATATACTTACCCCATATCCCGGAACTAAAGTTTACCATGAGTACGTCAAAAATGGAAGAATCATAGACTTTGATTTTTCAAAGTATAATACTGCAAATGTTGTATTTAAGCCAAAAAACATGACTCCTGAAGAACTTTATAATGGATATATATGGATTTATAAACAAGTTTACTCTACGAAGAATATATTTAAAAGAATGCCAAAGGCACATAAACAGCGAGTACCATATTTTCTCTTTAATTTTCTATACCGAAAATTTGGAAAAGCAACTGAAAAACTATGTGAATTAATTACTTATGAACGGGTTGGCAGGATTGCAGAAAAGCTTTCCTACCATGTCTAGACATTTTTTAGAAATCAAGAAAGCAAGGAGGTGTAAATGTGCTTGAGACAATTCCAAACAAAAAACAAATAGAATCTTTGCTAGGTGAAACAGCAATGGAAGCATGGAATGAACTTATTCAATTTGTAGAGTCAAATTATGAATTTGATCCTGTATGGGATGAAGGTGGAAAGTATGGGGTTTGGGAAGTAAAATATCGTAGAAGCCGCAGAACCCTATGTGCTTTTTATGCAAAAGAGGGACAGTTTACTGTACTAGTTATATTTGGCAAGGCAGAAAGGCAGAAATTTGAGTTAATACAAAATGAATTTTCTCCTGAAATTATTGAATTATATTCAAATACCCGTCAATATCATGATGGTAAATGGTTATGGATCAATGTTTCTGATATGAGTTTAGTTGAAGATATAAAGAGATTGATAATAATAAAAAAGAAACCTAAAAGAAAATAAATGAAATAGGTAATGACCCATTAGAAAAATGCCAGAATTAAAGCTATGGCATACTATAGAGAATTAAAGGTTTTCCTTTAGATTCCATTTCAATAGATATTGAAATAGGACAGTACTATATGGATATATATGAAAAAAATAATTGTGAAGATGAAAATAAAATTGGTGAAGGATTTAAAAACTTTTTTCTCAAAACTGTTTTAAAGTGATAATATATATTTTTTTTTAAAGAGAGAAATTCACGGAATGTAAATTAGAACTGTCAATTTTGTGGTTCGAGATCATATTTATAATGTGAAAAAGAAGGGGCTTTTAAAATGACTTCATTAAAAGAAGCTAAAAATTTGATAGATATAATTGGGAATATGCGTAATTTAAGGAAAGTTGCAGAAGCTTTATATGAGTTCAAAGCTGAAGATTGTTATATTGGAGGAGGCGCTATTACACAAACTGTGTGGAATATATTAACTAATCGATCACCTGATTATGGGATAGATGATGTTGATATAGTTTTTCATAATCGGAAAAATATTGCAGAAAAGTACGAAAAAGAAATTACTGAATATTTAAACCAAGAGTTAATAAAATATCCTCTTTGGCTTGATGTAAAGAATGAAGCTAGAGTTCATTCATGGTATAAAGATAAATTTGGCTATGATATTGAGCCGTATAAGTCTATTGAAGATGCAATAGATACTTGGCCAACTACAGCCACTTCATTAGGAGTAAGGAAAATATCTGAAATGTGTTGGGAAATTTATGCTCCTTTTGGACTTAAAGATATTTTTGAAATGAAAGTCATTGCTAATAACAGACAGATAACGAAAGAGATATATGATAAGAAGGTTAAAAAGTGGGTTCGAAAATGGCCCGAATTAGAAGTAGTTCAGTGGAATAATAAATCAATCCCTTTTGTTAGAAATAAAAAGGTGTACATAAGAAAGTAGCGTTGAAAAAGAAAGAAATGAGTATGAGCAGTTAATATTACCTGGATTAGATAATCTGAAGCTATATTAGAGCCTAGTTTATTTGATAATAAATAAATTCTGGGAAATTGTATCCATGCTAAACCAATGTGCCTATGGCTATTTAAATATTGGCGAAGGAGATTATAAAGAATCCTTTTTTAGTTAAATTAATTGGAAATGACTATGTTGAGAAAGGAAAGAGTATAGATAAAAAGGACAGAGTAGGTTTTGAAAATTATAGCAGATGGGATCAAAGGGAAAAAGTTTTAGAGGTTGTATGTGGATGTGTAGAATTTTCTATTGAAGCATCAAATATTGCTGATTAAATAAAACGTATAGATATAGATAAATCTAGACTATCCTCTGAGATAGAAAATCATTCAAATATTATGGAGGTGTAAAATTGTTTTTTGATACAAAGGATTTTCGAGATCAGGAAATTTATTTACGTTTATATAGAACTTCTGATGAAAACATCGAGAAGGGATATGTTCCAGCATATTATTTCAAGATTGTCAGGTGTGTTGATGATGTTGAAGTAGGTCAGTGTGATTTGCGTATCGGACATAATGATAATACAAAATATGGCGGGAATATAGGATATGAAATTTATGAATCTTATAGAGGAAATCATTACGCCTCAAAGGCCTGTAAATTACTGTTTCTATTAGCAAAGAAACACAAGATGGATAAAATTATAATTACATGTGCACCGGAAAATATTGCATCCAGAAAGACCTGTGAACACAGTGGTGCTGAACTAATAGGAATTATCGATAGACCAACGTGGCATGAATTATATAAAAATGGGCAAAAAAAGACTTGTCAGTATATAGTAAGATTATAGGTATTAGAAAGGAAGTCCATATGAAAGTATATATAGGTGTCAAATATCATGAAGATTAAGGATGAATAATATGTCTAAACAAATCAAAGTATCTGTAAGGAATTTAGTCGAGTTTGTACTTCGTTCAGGAGATATAGACAATACATTTATGGGAAGTACTAGAGCAGTGGAAGGGACAAGAGCCCATCAAAAGGTGCAAAACTCTTATGAAGAAGAATACATTCCAGAAGTTGCATTAAGGCATATCTTAAATTATGAAGACTTTACAATAGAAATAGAAGGTAGAGCGGATGGAATTTTAAAGACAGATGAAAATATAATAATAGATGAGATTAAAAGCACTATAAGGCCATTGGATGAGCTTGATGAAGATTATAATCCGATTCACTGGGCTCAAGGGAAATGTTACGGGTATATATATGCAAAGGAAAATAAGATAGATGAAATAAATATACAGCTTACCTATTACAACATTGAATCGGAAGAAACTAAGAAGTTTATAAAATACTATACTTTTAAGGAATTGGAGGAATTTTTTTTAGGGCTAATTGAGGAATATGTAGAATGGGCAAATATGACTTTCTATTGGCAAATGGTTAGAAATGCAGCCATAAAAGAACTTTCTTTTCCTTTTAAAAATTATAGAAAAGGTCAAAGAAAATTGGCAGTTGCCGTTTATGAGACAATACTTAATGAAAAAAACCTTTTTGCTCAGGCTCCAACAGGTATAGGTAAAACCATTTCTACTATATTCCCTTCTATAAAGGCTGTTGGGGAGGGTATTGCTTCTAAAGTTTTTTATTTGACTGCAAAGACTATTACAAGGCAGGCAGCTTTAAACTCTATAGAGCAGATGGCATGGAAGGGACTTAGGATTAAATCTATTGTCATTACTGCTAAGGAAAAAATATGTTTAAATGAAGAAGTAAAATGTAATCCAAGAGACTGTCCTTATGCCAAAGGCCATTATGACAGGGTGAATCAAGCCATAATGGATGTACTA
>NZ_PPXX01000065.1 GCF_021655075.1 Clostridium sp. Cult2 | reverse complement strand
GAAGAAATACTACCGTTATTACAATAAATAATGTTATTAAAGATTGAAATAACCTTTTAAGTGAATACTTTAACATGCTCCCCCTCCTTCCTAGTTGTTTAGGCGGCCAAAGGCCGCCTCTACAAAATTGTCAACTGCCCATTGTTATTTGGCTGCTTTCTTTAGAGCCTCTGCTCTTTCTTTTTCCCATCTTTCTAAGGCTTCTGTATATTCTTCTGAATTCATTGGCTTTTCCATTACCTTTTGCCCTTTAAACCTTTCAGCTGATACGCCAAATGGTGAATATAAGGATTCAAATGGATTCAACCTAGAAGCAGAATAGCCTCCTCCACCAACAGCATATGGAATTATAAAGGCTTCTCCTATGAAAAATGCTTCTGCTTCTGCAAATAGCTTATATCGATTTTCTATGTCGACTACCTCAGCTTTTGCTTCATTTACCATGTTTTCATAGGTATTCTTACCGTTTGACTCCTTATAGCCTTCTGCTAAATGTGGCCAGTTGTAAGTGCCATCAGGGCTGAAAGAATCTGTGTAAGTTTCAGGGTCAGCATAATCTGGGCCCCAGTTACATTCTAAGAATGCATAGTTTCCAGACCTTCTAACTTCTTGTAAGAAACCAGTAGGTGGCTTAGGATCTATTATTATATCTATATAATCTGTTCCTAGTAAGTTTTCCATTTGCTGTTCAACTACTTGAGCTCTATTGGCCCATTCACTTGAACCAGTATTATAAGGCATTAACACCTTAACTGGGAATGTTGCTTTACCTTCTAGTTCAGTTAAAGCTTTTTCCTTGTATTCTAAAGCTAAATCCTTATCAAAGGAATCATTGTTTGTAAATTCAGCTAAACTACCTAATTGGGTATAATCAACACCATCTAGATCCACGAAATTCTTTGGAGTTACTGTATTGCTAATTCTCTTTTCTGGATCATAGGGCTCTGCAGTTAGCATAGCTGCTTTTCTATCCAATGCATGGAATAAAGATTTACGGAAATTTTTATTGTTAACTACTATTTTCCAATTATCTGGTTCATATTCTTCTGGGAATTGAGGGTCAAAGTTTAAACAGTAAAAATAGGAATAGAAGCTTGTTCTGTTAGGCCGTATTTGAACTTCTTTTTCAGGATCTTTCATCCATTCATCTAATATATCTGAAGAAATTGCGGCATAATCTATTTCTCCCCTTAGGAATAATTCTGGTGCTAAAGTACCAGCTTCCTTATTGTAAGTATGGACTAATTTTCTAATGTGTATATTGTCTTTATCCCAATACTTATCATTAGCAACAAGAACCCTTCTATTTTGAGGTTCGAAAGTTTCCATTATATAGGCTCCATTGTATAGGAAATTAATATTATCCGTACCAAATTTATCTCCTACTTCTTCTAAGAACTGTCCGTTAGCAGGGAAGAAACATACATAGGTAAGCATTGATACGAAATATGGTGTAGGATTTTTTAGGGTATATTCTAGAGTATATTCGTCTAAAGCTTTTACTCCTACTTGTTCAAAATCTGTTATCTCTCCATTATAATATTCTTCCGCATTCTTTATAACGCTATAAGCTATATTGGCTGTTTTAGATTCATTGGCTGGGTTTAATATATATTTCATAGCATCGACAAAATCCTGAGCTATAACTTCTGCATATTCTTCTCCATCATGGGTAAACCATTTAACTCCTTCTCTTAACTTAAAAGTCCAAACTAAATTGTCATCAGATAGATTCCACTCGGTAGCAAGTCCTGGTTGTACTACCCCATACCTGTCATAATCAATTAAAGTATCTACTAAGTTTGCAGCTATGGCAAATTCACTGGTAGTAGATGTAACTAAATAATTCAATGTAGTAATTTCTCCAGAATATACTGTCCTATATTCTTGTACTGCAGCTACATTATCTCCTGAAGTTTTCTTCCCCCCGGATGAGCAACCTGTTATAATTATTAACAACGCCATAGTTAGAGCTATTAATCTTTTCATAATTTCCCTCCTCTAAAATATTCATAGTAATAGGAAACAAAATCTATAATATATTCCCTCCTTCCCCTTAATCTAATATAAAAAATCCCTATATATTATTTATGGCAAAATGCATGCCACATTTCCATTTATCCTAATTTTCTCCTACAATGTTTAATTATACTTTTTCCTACTGTTTTGACTAATTTCAATATTCCGAAAATTGGGACTATGGAATAGCTTTTTGACCTTCCTTCATCTTGAATTTCTATTAGAAATAGCCCTTCTTAATATTTTCCTTATAACAGGAAAGATTCCCATTATAAGGATTGATTCTAGTCTATATCGTATCTTTTTAATTTTTCATAAAATGATGTCTTGCTGATTCCTAGAGCTTCCATTGCTTTCTTTTTATTTCCTTCATAAAAGTTCAATGCTCTTTTAATTGTGTTTTTCTCGCAAATACTCACAGATTCTTTTAAAGAAATTATATTTTTAATGTTGGATTTTTCCTCTTTTAAATCCAATGTAATATGTTTAGATAAAATTGTACTATTTTCTGACAAGTTAACTGCTCTTTCCAATATATTTTCTAATTCCCTAACATTACCAGGCCAATTATATCTAGTTAATAGGTTAAGGGCTTCTGCTGATATCCTCTTAGTCTCTATTCCAATTTCTTTGCATATCTTAGGTAGTAATATATCCACTAAAGCATAGATATCTTCTATCCTTTCTCTCAATGGAGGTATCCAAATTGGAAAGACGTTGATTCTATAATATAAATCTTCTCTGAACCTTCCTTCTAATATTTCTTCTTCCAAGTTTTTATTAGTTGCTGCAATTATTCTTAAACTTACATCAATCTTATCTGTTCCTCCAACCCTATAAAAGCTCTTTTCTTGAAGTACTTGAAGTAATTTTACTTGCAAATTTAATGGTATCTCTCCTAATTCATCTAAAAATATAGTCCCACCATTTGCCAATTCAAAAAAACCTATTTTCCCCTCTTTTCTAGCACCAGTAAAAGCTCCTTTTTCGTATCCAAATAATTCCGATTCCAATAGTGTAGTTGGAATAGCTCCACAGTTTACATGAATAAAGGGTTTGTCTTTAAATCTACTTTTTTCATGAATTGCTTTAGCTAGTATTGTTTTACCAGTACCACTTTCACCTAATATCAATACAGTAGAATTGGTTCTAGTAGCCTTTAAAGCTAGTCTTTTAACATGATTAATCTCTTTACTTTCTCCAATAATATCAGGAAAAGCCTTTTCGAAAATTTTCCCTTCTTCTAACTCTCTCTCTATCTTTTCTAAATCCAGTAATGCTTTATCTCTTTCCCTAATTATAAGTTTTATTTCAGAAATATCTTCTACTTTTAAAGCGGCACCTATTCTCACACCATCTTTGTCTACAGGAATAAAAGTACACATGGTAGGAATTCCATTTATCTCTTTAAACTCATCTATATATCTAATATTCTCTCCTTTTGCAACTTTGTAGAGTTCCTTTATGGTTGAACTTCCTTTATGGATTTCAAATATATCCTTACCAATTGCATTTAGTATATTAGAGTTCTCTCCTTTAGATCTATATTCATAGCCTTTAAATAAATCATTTATGCTTTCACCTCTAGCTGTATACCCTTGAGCTTGATAGAATTTCATTTTTTTAGTTTTACCATCTAAAATCACCATATGTCCAATGGCATTTATATATCCCATTGAATACTTTTCATCATCAATTTCTATGGTTATTATCTTGTTTACAAAATCTATTATTGCTCCTAAGTCTAAGCCTAAATAATTAGTTTTTAATTTTAAAGTATCTTCCATATTATCGGATTTTAAATACTTATATATGGGTGGGACTCCTTTCTCCTGAAAAACACCGATGGCTAATATACCATCCCCTTCTCCTATGTTCTCATCCTCTATTCCTAAGCACTCTAATGATTTACTATTTAAATTCCCATCATCTCTTCCCAATGAATTATCACCAATGATAACAATATCACCTTTGTTTAATTTCCCATGGTCGTGACTTATTTGTTGATTATAGACTATACCAAATATCTCTTTAGCTTTATTATTATATATTTGAATTTTCCCATTGCTATCTATAACTATAAAACCCTCAGACATCATATCTGTAAACATCTTTACATATTCTTCTGAATTAAAAAGCATTTTATCACCCTTTAATCATAAATAACATTTTCTATATGGTCAAAGCCTAAACCTGGCTTATCCAGCAAGTTTATCCTATATTCATCATATTCAGCTCCACCAGTTATAGGGTCTTGAGACAACAGATTAGGGCTATCTAAGTCAAACTTTGAAATGGCTTTTTTCCCTCCTGCCAAATGAGAAGCAGCTGTTAATCCAATTTTACTTTCCAACATACATCCAAGCATGCACTCAATCCCAAAGGTTTCTGCAATACTACAAATCTTCAAAGCATTATATATTCCACCTGTTTTCATAAGTTTAATATTGACCATATCTGCAGCTTTATTTTGAATAATATTTATTGCATCCAAAGGTGAGAAACAGCTTTCATCAGCAAGAATAGGTGTGATTACATTTTGAGTTACAAATTTTAATCCATCTATGTCATAAGCTTTCACTGGTTGTTCTATAAGTTCCATATCCAACCCCAAATCTTCCATCTTTCTTATGACCATTACAGCTTCTTTGGGACGCCAACCTTGATTGGCATCAGCTCTAATTTTAATATCATATCCTACAGCCTTTCTAATAGCTTTTAACCTTTCTAAATCCTTCTTCCAATCCTTCCCTACCTTTATCTTTAAGGTTTTATAACCCTTTTCTACAGCATTAATGCTATCTTGAACCATCTCCTCAGGTTCATTCACGCTTATGGTTATATCTGTAATTATTTCATTCCTATATCCACCTAGAAGTTTAAATACTGGAATATTATACAGTTGCCCATAGAGATCATATAGAGCCATATCTACCGCTGCTTTTGGGCTTGGATTGTTGACTAAAGAATTATGTAGAGTTTCCATCAAATCCTCAAATTCATCTATTGGCTTACCTATTAGTTTTAATCCAATATGCTCCAATATAGCTCCTTTAATGGAACCCTTAATATCCCCTGTTATTACAGGAGTAATTGCAGCTTCCCCATACCCTATATGACCTGTATCCGTTGAAATTTTAACCACTACATTTTGTAATACTCTTACTTCTCTTAAAGCGGTTTTAAAAGGCTTTTTTAAAGGAATTTGAATTTCTCCTACTTGTACGTCATTAATTTTCATAGTAAGTTCCCACCTTTTACAATATATTATTAAATATTTACTACTATGAATCATTTTATCTTAGTATAATGTTAAAATCTTACAAGGTCAACAATTATTACAGATTAATCTATGACAAATTCTTTACATATGCTTATCATTTCCATATAAGTCTTACCAGAGGATGTTTTAATAGTTAAAGGGGTTACAGCAGTTTTCATCATATCTACATAATTTAGACCTTCTTCACCTTCTTCAAAGTAGCCAGCAAATTGATGTAATATATAATCTATTCCTTCATGTTGCCCTAAATATAACATGGTATGTCCAGGCATATACAATACACTAGCTGGTGGCATCTTATCTTTACCGTATATTTTCCCAATTGAACCCATCCCCTGTTCTGTAGAATTTCTGGGAAGTTTCAATCCAAAAGCTCTATAAATATCCAAAATAAAAGCAGAACAATCCCTTTTATTATTCATTCCGCCCCAGCCATATTCTTCTCCATAGAATTTAAATCCTTGTTTAATTATATTTTCTTTGGTATATGGTAGATATCCTTTGTTAAAAACCTCTAAAATATAAACCTCTTTATCAACCACTTCCAATTTTCCCTTTTGTCCTTTGGTAGGCAATAATATTATGTAGCTACCATCTTTTTCTTCCATCAATGGAACTCTAACTCCCATATCTAAAAGCAAATCATCTACATATATCTGCTTATCTATAACAACTAAAAAAGGTTCCCTATTTATATAACCAAAGATTTCATCTTTTTCTCCAATAGCTACATCTTCTTTAGGTATCCAACCTAAATAATTATACATTCTACCAAAATACCATTCCCCATCTTTACTTTCAGAGTATATAACTAAAGGCTCCCAAGGGTAAATAGCAGTTTCCATAAATCTATCAAAATGAATATCATCTTTTTCCTTGTAGGAAGGTTCAAAAGTAGGAAAGGTTCTTATCATGGTTCTGTTTATTGTTACTCCATAATTTACAGATACATTCTCAGGAATGGATTCTAGATTAAAATTTGAAATGAGTTTTTTGAAATAATCTTCATTGGTAATATTTCCTTCTCTATCATATCTAAATTCATTAGGTACTTTACTAGTATTTTCTATTAACTTTTCTAACTCCATCTTTTTCATATTTGGCTCATGGTCCTTTAATTCCATTAGGAAATCAAATTTTGTGAAGTTTTCTATGTTAAACTGCTCTATCTCAAATTGGTCCATAAGTAACAAATCTTTGTCCTCTAATTTGTCTATCCAAAATTCCGAATCCTCTATGGTATAAAATATTGATTTCTCTTCTGCTTGTAACCCTTCTTTTTCTTTGTTAATAATTTTTTCTAATCTATAAAATAATATGGACAACACTAACAATAGGATGATTGTTATAATTTTATTTTTCTCTTTCACCCTTCTCCCCCCAGAACAAAAGATCTCCCTTTTATTTAGCATAGTAAAATTAATTTACTAATTACAAAAATATACTAAGGCTTAATTCATTAGACAAATCTTTCAATATACCATATCCTGCTATAGAGTTCCCATGTTTGTCTAAAGCTGGCCCATAGACTCCTATCCCATACCTATTGGGTACTAATGCTAAAATACCTCCTGCTACTCCACTCTTTGAAGGAATACCTACTTTAATAGCATATTCTCCACTAAAGTCATACATGCCACAAGTGGTCATTATTGCAGTTAAAGTAGAAATCGTTTTACTATCTAATAGTTTTTTACTTGTATTTATAACCCTTCCTTTATTAGCAATGAATATACCTATTTTAGCTATATCTTGACAATCCATCTCTATGGAACACTGTTTAAAATAGGTATCTAATACATCTTCCACCTCTCCTTCTATTAGACCTTTGTTTTTTAAAAGATAAGCTATGGCTCTGTTTTTATCACCTGTGGATTTCTCAGATAAAAAAACTTCTTTATTATAGTTAATGGTACTATTCAAGGTTATCTTTCGTAAGATTTCTAATAACCTATTAAGTTTTTCTTCTCCTTCACCCTTTATTAATGAGGTAGTTACTATAGCTCCTGAATTAATCATTGGATTGGCAGGTTTATCTCCGTGGGGTAGATCTAATTTATAAAAGGAATTAAAAGGTTCATCTGTAGATTCCATACCTACCTTTTTAAAAACCTCTTCTTCTCCATTGTCCATTATTGCCAACATTAGAGCTATAACCTTGGATATGCTTTGGATTGTAAATTTTTTATCATAAATACCACTAGAATAGATATTCCCAAAATCATCAATAACAGAAATCCCTAAATCCCTAGAATCTGCTTCTCCTAATAAGGGTATATAATTAGCTACTTGACCATATTCAGTTAAAGCCTTGTTCTTTACAATCAATTTATCTAGTAATTCTTTCATTTAAATCCCCCCATATTAATGGACATTAATATCTGCCCCACCAATAAATTCCCTTAATATTGAATTAGGTGGAATAATATTTTCATCTTCTATGCTAATGAAGTATCTCAAAAATTTTAATAACCTTTTACATTCAGAATAATAGATGCTAGTATTGTCCACCTTTTCTAGAAGAGGTACTGCATGTTCTTTAAGCACTGATAACTCATAAACTAAAGCAGAATCAAACATAATATCTGCTTCTTCCTGAAATGGAAAAATATTTTGCTCTTCGCCTTTTGTTACGCCTTGCCACAATTCAAAGGTTCTAAATATATCATTTCCTCTAAATTTATTATCCCTCACCATTCTTCTAATAAGCCTTGTATCTGTTGTAGAAATCCGGTTATGAGCATCTATATTTAATTGGGTTAAGGCAGAAATATAAATTTTAAATTTGTTTTTTTCTGGAATATGAGTGGTTAATCTAGGATTTAATCCATGGATACCTTCAACTATAATAGGATGATCTTTATCCACTTTAATCTTTATCCCTGATTTTTCACTTTTACCAGTTAGAAAATTATATTTAGGTAATTCTATCTCCTCCCCTTCTAGAAGCTTAACTAAATCTTCATTTAACCTTTCTAAATCTATAGCTTCAATGGATTCGAAATCGTATTCCCCTTTTTCGTTTATGGGAGTCTTTTCTCTATCAACAAAGTAATCATCTACGGATATTGCAATAGGCCTCTTCCCATTTACTTTTAGGTGAACTGCCAACCTTTGGGCAAAGGTAGTTTTGCCTGAAGAAGACGGTCCAGCTATTAAGATTATATTTATATCATCATCTTTACATATTTCATCAGCTATGTGTCCAATCTTCTTTTCGTGAAATGCTTCAGATATTCTAATAACTTCACCAATATCTCCATTATGTACTTTCTCATTTAAAGAACCTACATAACCTAAATCTAATATATTAGCCCATTCATTAGCCTCTTTAAATACCTTTGCTAATTTTTTCTGTTCTTTGAATTCCGGTAACTGATCTACACTATCCGTTGTAGGAAAGAGTATTATAGCCCCTGGGTAATAATATTTTAAATCAAATACATTTATATAACCGGTAGAAGGTGCCAAATATCCATGAAATCCATCAATATGGTCTCCGATTTTATAGGTTTGTATTAACTCATAATCTAATGTATTATAAAGTCTTACCTTATCTTCATAGCCTTGTTCTTTGAATAGGGATATCCCTTCTTCTGCCGGTACCTTTTCCCTAATAATTGGTATATCCTTTTTAATAATATCCTTCATCTTGGCTTTTATCTTTTCTATCTCACTGAAACTGATGGATTTTCCTCCCTCTAATTCAGCATAAAGACCTTCCCCTATAAAATGTTCAATTGTTACAGTACATTTAGGAAATATTTCTTTACAAGCCATAATTAGAATAGCAGAAATAGTCCTTGTATAAATTTTATATCCGTCTTCATCTTTTAATGACAAGAATCTTATTGACATATTATTCTGAATGTTTTTACCCAAATGGTAGATTTCATTGTTAATCCTTGCTCCAAGATATCTTTTGTAATCTTTGCCATATATTTTCTTGGATAAATCCTCTAACTTTGTACCTTCCTCTGTTAAGACTTCTCCTATTCCTTCTACATATACTCTCATTTTATTATTCATATTATTTGACCTCCAGTTCTTATAACTATTAAAACAGTTCTTTTTCTATTTTTAAAAATTTCTCATTTGCTTTTGCTATAAACTCTTTCTCATTTAAATAGCCCAAATATTCATTTAGTTTTTTAAATTTTATTTTATAGCCATGAAGAAATTGGCTCTGTAAATCATATTTATCTCTGAAATATTTATTTGTGTTTTTATTACCATACTTTACATCTCCAATTAGTGGATGACCAATGGAAGCTAAATGGGCTCTAATTTGGTGGGTTCTTCCTGTTATTAATTCTATCTCCAATAAACTGTATTGAGAAGATGTATCTAATACTTTTATGCCAGTCCATATTTTTTTAGATTCAACTTTTCCTTTATCCGTTATTTCTACCTTATTTAATTCTCCATCCTTAGATAAAAATCCTTCTATTACCATGTCTTTATTTATTACTCCTTCGACTATGGTCTTATAGTATTTATTGATATTCCTTTTTTTAATTGAATTATTGATTTCTCTTAAGGATAAAGAGTTTTTTGCTCCAATGATAATTCCACTGGTATTCCTATCTAATCGATTACAAATAGCTGGGGTAAATGTTTTTTCAACCCTTGGATTATATTCTCCCTTCTCATATAGATAATGGACCATACTATCCACTATATTATTACCATACTCCTTATTTGCAGAATGGGATAATATCCCTACGGGTTTGTTTATTAAAATTATATTTTCATCTTCATAGATGATATTAGGGATTAAATGGTTTCTTCTGATTTTAGCTTGATCCCTAAATTTCTCTATGGTTTCATCAGCTAAGTATAATTGTATAGTATCTCCTTCAAGTATTATGGCATCGGGGTTAGCTTTTTTATCATTTAGTTTAATATTCTTTTTTCGTATCATCTTATAAATAAAGTTTTTTGGTGCTTTTGGCAGATATTTTCTTAAAAACCTATCTAGCCTTTGGTCACTGTCATTTTTGTTAATAATTACCTCTTTCAAAATTTCCTCACCTTTTCTTTAATCTTATGTTATAATTATATTACAGATTATCATATTTTAAAAACTTTATTCTCTTTTTCAATGTTATTAAAGAGGTGACTTTTGTGAAAAATTTTTTTGAAGGATTGAAAGATGTCCTATATGATGGTATAGATTACATAATGATGGTTGTTGTAATTGTAGTAGTTGTTTTGGTTATCAATTGGAGGTTAGGTGGATTATTTGCTAAAGATGCTACTGATGATACCATATTTACTAAAACACCAACTACAATAGATAGCGATAACACAACTTCAAATGGTGGAGAAGACCAGCCAGAAAATATAGATTCAAATGAGAATCAAGAAAATAATTTAAATGAAAATGAAGATAAGGGTACTAATGAGGACGATACTAAGACTGTTGTAAAAATAACTATACCCCCCGGTTCATTACCAGCTAAGATTGGCGACATTTTAGTAGCCAATGAGCTCATTGATGATAAAAATCAGTTTGTTGAAAAGGCTGTAGAACTAAAGGTGGAAACTAAATTGAAATCGGGTGAGTTTGAAATAGCAAAAAATAGCTCTTTAGAGGAAATATTAAAAATTCTAACCAAATAAATTAGGGATGATGGGTTTTAACTATAACCTATCATCCCTTTATAGATTTATATAGTCTTTATCCTTTAGTAGTAAACTTTCTAGTTAGCAAATCCTTTCCTTCAATAACTCTTGTTACCATCATAACTGCTTATGTATTAGATATTATATTTAAATTAGGTTGGAAAATATTCCATCACAAATCCTGTTAGTTCCTCCTTTCATATAAATTTCATTATAATCTCCTCCCAATATTTAATATATTAATTTTAAAAAATAGCAGCCTTTAGCTGCTATTTTAATATCTTTCGTTAATATAATCCTCTATAAGAGATTTTTTCTTACCTTCTATAAAGACCCCTTCTTTTTTTAAAATTTCCAATAACCAATAACTTTTTGAGTGAAATATGGCCTCTTTATAATCTAAAAGCACAATCTCATATAATTTGTCTTGCAAAAACTTAGATTCAACTTGGATAAAATAAGCTTCCACGTCTTCAAATTCTAAAAACCTCAATAAATGAAGAGTAGCTCTATCCTTTTGGTGATAATATTCGTTACCCATGTTCTTGTAATAGATATAGTATTTATTATGCTTTCCAGACCTTCTTATATCCTTAGCTAACATAGTATAATACTTTGCTAATACATTATAATACTGATAATTATACATCCCCTTTTCAAAGCTATCTATTTTTGAAAAAGGCTTAATATTCATCTCTTGAACAAAATCAAAATTATACTCTAAAAACTCCTTTTTCGTAATGTCCCCATTTGTGTATTGAATTATAAGGGAAGATCTATTTTCAAAAAATGTTTCAAATATCCCCTTTCTTTTAAACTGCGCCAATTATAACACCCTATCTAAAAATAAATTCTTATTAAATTATATCATAGTTTTTGTTTTTTTTCTTTTAATAATTTAATTTCCTCCTCCTTCAGCTCTCTATATTCTCCTAATTTCAATCTTTCATCCAATTTTATTGGTCCCATAGAAATTCTTTTAAGGTAGACCACTTCCATATGGAGAGCTTGAAACATCCTTTTTACCTGATGAAATTTACCTTCCTGAATAGTCAACTCTACCTTTGAAATAAAATTCGATTCGATTATTTCAAGCTTTGCAGGTAAAGTTTTGTATCCATCATCTAATATAATTCCTTCATTGAATTTAATCTTATGTTCTTCTTCAACATATCCTTCTACTTCAACATAATAGGTTTTATCTACCCCTTTTTTAGGTGACAACAATTCATGGGCTAGTTTCCCATCATTAGTTAAAATAAGTAATCCTTCAGTGTCTTTATCTAATCGACCTGCAGGAAAAGGGTTAAAAACCAAATGTTGTTCTTCTAATAATTCTAAAACCGTCCTATTGATAGGATCCTCAGTTGATGAAACTACTCCTTTTGGTTTATTCATCATAATATATATATATTTAGTATAAAATACCTCTTCTCCATCTAAAATTATTTTGTCATTGTAAGGGTTCACCTTAAAATCATTTTTTTCAATGATTTTATTGTTTACTACTACCCTGCCTTCTTTAATAATTTTTTTTATGTCTTTTCTACTTCCATAACCCATATTAGACAAAATCTTGTCTAATCTTTCCATTTTTTTCATAAAATTCTCCTTAGTAAATATTTATTAGAATAAATATTTTTAAAAAACACAAAATAATTATGTCTCATAAAACAATTTTTTAAATATATAAAATGAAAGGAGATTGCCATGCATATTGAAAAAAACAATCAACCACTTCATGGGGTTAAATGCGTAGTCAACACCTGTCATTATCATGTGCTAGGTGACCATTGTGGTGCAACAAAGATAGAAATCCAACCTAGAAATGCCAGTTCCACTGAAGAAACAGACTGTGCTACCTTTAGGCCAAACAATGGTTCTATGCAATGATAAAAAGGTTAGAGGCAGGAAATATTCCTGCCTAATCTACTTCTAATTCAATACAATTTATTTGTAATTTTTTTGGCATTTCCTTCATATTTAAAT
Organism: Clostridium sp. Cult2; assembly: GCF_021655075.1. Lineage (GTDB taxonomy): Bacteria > Bacillota > Clostridia > Tissierellales > Tepidimicrobiaceae > Schnuerera. The sequence goes on along the minus strand of NZ_PPXX01000065.1, from coordinate 64,561 downwards.
CTGAACCAATATAGAATTCTGTATTAAATTTTTCACCTATAATACTTAACATTTCATTAAGTTTTTCTAATTCTTCAGCTTTTAACGAAAATGCTTTATATATTCCATCTACATATATTTTTTCCACATCATAATCCATCCCAATAATTCCACACAAAAAGCCATAGAAAGATTCTATATTTTTAATATTGAACTCCATGGCATTTATAAGCCTTACTGAATAATCAAGGCTAAATATATGATTGTCGTCTACATCAATAAATACAATGTTTCCATTACCTTTTTTCTTTTCTTCATTTGCTTTTTCAATTAGCCACTTGGTTTTACCACTACCTTTTGGACCAACAATAAATTTGACCATGTTAATCGACCCCTCTCTAATTATTCTCACATTAATATATTCGACATTTTTTTCATTATTCCTTTATTTTTTTTAATTTTAATGCTTTGCCATTTAAATAATTACATCTAATACCCTGCCTCGTGTTTTTCTCTTCCATTTCACTCACTATTTCATCCCTTATTTTCCACCAGCTTTCGTTCCAGTTGACAAATAAAGCATTTTCTTCAGGAGCTCTACCAATAATTCTTTGAATTACAATTTCTTCATCTAGATATTCTAAAAATGCAATTACCCTTTCTTTATATTCTTCCTTTGATATTAATTTGATCTCTCCTTCTTTGTAAATCCTACCTAACTCTGTTCCCTCTACAATGTAGAGTGCATGAAGTTTCACTTCATCAACTCCTAATGCAGATAATATTTTTGCATTTTCTATAACATCTTCCATAGTATCCCAAGGAAGGTTAAGTATTAAATGGGTACAAGTTCTAATTCCATATTTTTTATTTCTAATAACCGCATCTATGAACTCTGCTAAAGAATGACCTCGGTTAATCTTTCTAAGAGTATGGTAATTTACAGTCTGCAACCCTAATTCTATGGTTATTTCTAAATTATATTTATCTCTTATATATGCTAAATATTCCAAGTATCCATCATTAATGCAATCAGGCCTTGTGGATATGGATATACCCACCACCCCATCTACTATGGATTCTTCTACATATTTTTCAAAATCCTCTAAAGGCAAATAGGTATTGGTAAAGCTTTGAAAGTAAGAGATAAACTTTTTGGCTTTATATCTTCTACTGATATACTCCCTATTCTTCAACACCTGTTCCTTAACAGAAAGGGTACTAGGCAGGTTCTCAAAGGAACCTCCTTCTTCCCCACAATAGATACAACCACCAGTACCTACACACCCATCCCTGTTGGGACAGGTAAGAGGTAAACTAATGGGTAGTTTATATACTTTTTCACCAAATTTTTCCCTTAAATATTTTGAATAAACATTATATACTGTTATATCCACTTAATTCACCTTTTCTATTTGTACATTCCTCTGATTTCTATATCCCCTATATTAATTATAAATTGAATATCCGGATTATACAATGGATTATAATTATATATTGTATTCATATCTAAAATATATCCGTCTGGTGTTATAGTATGTTCTTTCTTAGCCTTGTTTTCGTCTAAGAATATTATTAAAGAAACTTTCTTATTATTGTTTGGATTTTCCGATATAAAGATACCAGATGTATTTTTATTTTCAATGGATACTCCATTTATATTGAGCTCATCGGAATTTAAATCTATAGGTAGTTTTGATGTCATTTCTTTTAAAAGACTATTTTTTTTAGGATAACCAATTATTATTATATTCTCTTCCTTTTCTTTGTCTGTAATTTTAGTTTCCTCTACAACCTTCATTTTAATATTTAATCGCATTTCTAAAGAACTTGTTAACATATTTATTAAACTCTCTATATCTTGCAAATCTCCATCTTTTACATAATCTGGCTTTACTAATATTATTTCTTCTCCTTCTAATCCTCTTAAGGCAATACTACCTAATACTAAGCCCCTTGCTTTCTCATAACCTGTTAATCTTTGCTCTTCTTGCCTTCTATAAAAAATATTGTTTTCTTCTTCAGATAATTGAATATTCTGCGGGAAATAATTGGGCTCATTAACTGCTTTATCCATTATTTTTCTGATTTCTTTTCCTGCAATTTCTTCTATTACATCCAGTAAATCTTCTGTAGTTGCATTTTTAAATAGATACCTATCATAATACTCTTGTAAGATTTCAATAAACTTCTCTTCTCCAACTCTTTGTCTTAAATCTTCAAAAAATGCAGGACCTCTTGTATAAATAGTTTGCGAGTAGTCTCCCCAATCGTTAAATTTATCTACACTACTGCTTAACGAAAGAATAGTTGATGGATAAACTCTAGTCCTTATGCTATAAATCACTCCATTACGATGGTATTTATCGTATTCCTTCTCAAAGTAATAAGCAGTGGTAAATACGGTTAAAGACTCATCTAAGAAGGGTTCATTGAATTCATCATTTCCTACTCCTACATACCACCATTGGTGAATAGTTTCGTGGACTACTGCCTCTATGATGAAAGGTGCGTTTTCTTCTATGTTTAAATTAGATAAATCATGATAGCCACCCATCTGGATTACCTGAGGATATTCCATGGCTCCGCCGGAAAGATAGGTTTCAGCGATTCTTAATTCATCATAGGGATATTTACCTATGGTATTATTTAATAATTTTACTGCTTTTGCTACTTCATCTAGTACTATCTCTGCTGTTTTATCAACAGGGTAATCCTTATCCTTCATATAATAATTACTAATCTTGATTCCATCTACTTCTTTAGTTTTTACCTTATAATTAGGACTCATGAGGATTACAAAATCTCTAACCTTTTCTCCTTGTATAGTTAGGGTCTTGTTTTCTCCAAATACTTTTTCTTTTACAATAGTACCAGTAGGTGCTACTACCATCTCTTTAGGGATTGTAAGCTTAACATTATAATCGGATACATCACTATAATTAGATTCTCCAATAGGGTGATAAGGATTTTCATCCCATTTATTAACTTTTTCATCATAAATGGATAATATAGGATACCAATTAGTCAAAGAATAGGTTCCTTCCATTTGATGGAGACGTTGATACCCTTCTGGAACTTTTAATGTAAATTTTATTCTTATACTAATTTTTTCACCTTTTTTCAACGGTTCTTCTAAGGGTATTTTTAATATTTGTTCATCTTCTTTAAATTCAACTTCTTTTCTATTAATATGTACCTTATGGATATTTATATAACCCTTTTCTTCTTCTCTCATCTCCGGTTGCTCCTGATCCATTAGATAGTACATATCACCAATAGCAGGCATGGTTTCATAGGATTTAAAGGAATTAGGATATAAATGGAATACTATTTCATCTAAATCATTATTATAGTGGTTTACAAAAGTTACATTCTGTACACCTTCTAAAATGTGTTCTTTAGTATTCAAGCTAATGGTCATATCGTACTTAGTTATATTATCTAAATCTACTGCAAAACTTAGTTGAAAACTACTTAATAAAATCAGTAACACTAGCATAATGGATAAACGACTTTTTCTCCTCACAAAATCCCTCCTAATCATTTATTAAAGCCGCAATTCTATGATTACAATTCATTTTTAATAAAATCTAACACTTTCTCTGCATGGCCTTTGGCTTTAACATTTCTAAATTCTTTCACTAAATGCCCATTTTTATCAAAAACAAAGGTAGATCTCTCTACTCCCATATATTCTCTTCCATGCATTTTTTTAAGTTTCATCACTTCAAATAGATTATGGACCTCTTCCGTTGGATCGTTTAAGGGAAATATCCTTTCCATCAGTTTCTTTTAAAGTAAATTTGTATTTTGACATATTCATCCTCCTATAAGTTCAGTATTTTTTTAAGTTCAAAAGCTACTCCCGATTCATTATTATCCTTTTCGGTGATAATATTGGCAACTTCCTTTACTCCTTCGCTAGCATTTTTCATTGCTATACCACATCCTGCATTCTTAATCATCTGGGCATCGTTGTTATCATCGCCAATTGCTATGATTTCCTTTTCAGCTATTCCTTTTTCTTTGGCATATTCGGATAAACTTAACCATTTGCAACCTAACGGGTTCATTATCTCTAGTAAAGCTTCTGCTACTACTATGTTTTCCATTATGTGGGAGTTGTATCTATTAGGATATCTTTCATTAATGTCGAAATGGAAACTTTCTAATTCCTCTTTACCACCTGCATACACTACTGCTAGTATATTATCTTCTTTGATTTCCAAATAATTTTCTACCTTTTTGTATCTTTCTTCAGATTGGGCTATATAATTATGATATTTTTCATGGGCTTTATCCATTTCAATAATAAGATCTATGCCATCTTTAAATTGATCTACATGAATTATTGGGTATAGTCCTCTTTCTTTCCCTTCTTTTACTAAAGTCTTAAAATCCTTTAAATCTAAGTATTTTTTAATTATTATTCCATCATCTTTGGTATCCCTGACTATATTTCCATTATTAGCCAATATAACCATAGGTCTATTTATACTTTTAACTAATTGTTTAGCAGACCAGTACCTTCTTCCTGTTGCTATAACTACTTCATACCCTTTATCAATCAATTTTTTTACCATCTTAATATTATATTCTGGTATGTTTTTTTTATCATCAAGTAAGGTACCATCTAAATCTATAGCAATTAATTTGAACATATTTTCATTATCACCTCTATTTCAGTACTTAGTTTAATTATACCAAAATCTAACCTAATTAAGCAGAATAAAATATAGGTTCCTAGGAACCTATATTTTATAAAACTCTTTGAAGGATTGATATACATAATAGTGATCTAGAACGCCACCTAATTCCCTTATAGAATGCATGGCAAGTATAGGGTTTCCTATATCTACTGAAGGGATGTCCAATTGAGTTGAAGATATAGGCCCGATAGTAGAGCCTCCTCTTTCATCAGATCTATTGACAAATTTTTGAATTGGAACTTCCACGGATTTGCATATCCCTTCATAAATAGCTGATGACAGACTATCTGTTGTATAGGACTGCCTTGCAGATATTTTTATAGTCGGGCCCCCATTAATTACTGGTCTATTGGTAGGGTCTTGTTTTTCAGTATAATTTGGATGAAGAGCATGGGCCATGTCTGCAGATATTAAGAATGAATTAGACAAAGCTCTATAATAGTCCTCTCTGTCTTTATCCATAGCTATAATAATTCTATCCAAAATAGTCCTAAGCATAGGACTAGCAGCCCCCTGTTTAGTAGTACTACCTACTTCTTCATTATCAAAACACACCAATACATTGGTAGCATTACCTACTTCACTCTCTATTAGACCATGTAAACCTGCATGGACCATCGCTAAGTCATCTAATCTTCCAACTGAGATAAACTCTTCATTAAGGCCAATTAAAGACCCTTTTTCTGTATCATATAGGAATAGTTCAAAATCTAAAATATCCTTCACTTTTACATTAAGGTTTTCAGCTAATAATTCTAATAGGAAATTTTCCTTTTCAAATTTATCATTTATCATTGACACTAAAGGTAAAATGTCTGTCTGAGGATTTATCTTTACTCCTTCATTTGCTTTTCTATTCATATGAATTGCCAAATTTGGAATAATCATTATTGGCTTTTCTATATCCAACAAATGCTCTTTCGGTTTAAAAGGATTGTCAGTTTTTACGGTAACCCTTCCAGCTATAGATAGTGGCCTATCAAACCAAGTATTTAATAAGGGACCGCCATAGACTTCTGTATTAAATTTTAAATATTTGCCCTCAACAGTCATCTCTGGACTTGGCTTAATTTTAAAGGTTGGTGCATCTGTATGAGCCCCTATTAATTTAAACCCATCCTTTTCAATTTCTCCTTTTCCTATTATAAAGCCTATTATTGCAGAATTATTTTTTATTACATAGTATTTACCTTCCTTTTTTAATTCCCATTTGTCTTTCAATGAAATTTTTTCAAATCCTGCTTTATTAAGGATTTCTTCTACCTGCTTTACTACATGAAAAGAGCTAGGACTTATATCAATAAAATCTATTAAATCTTTTGCAAATTTTTGTTCTTTTTTCATAAAATCATCCTCTCTTACGTATCTAAAGAAAGTACTTCAACTATATAGTTGAAGTACTCCAAAATTAAAAATTATTCATCATCATTATCTTCGTCATCATCAAGATCATCATAAAAATCATCATCGTATTCATATTCTTCCTCATCAAAACCTTCATCTACAAATAATGTATAAAAAGCTTCTGACACAATATCTAATTCTTCTTCATCCTCAATGTTTATTAAATCTATGCCTTCTTCATTTTCTTCGTATCTATATAGTAGTACTTGGTCATCATCTACTGGTACCAATGCAATGTACTCATAATCATCTACCTCAAAAATTCCAATAACATTACACTCTAATTCTGTGTCATTATCAAGGGTAAGATAGATTACATCCATTTCATGGTCATGGTCACAATCACAGTGTTGGTGATCATGATCACAATTGCAGTTTTCATCATGATTTTTATTCATATTAATTCTCCTTTCAAGGAATTATTTAATTATATGCTAATAATATCCTATATTATTATAAAAGTATATAGTATTTTAAACTATTTTATTTCTTTTAATACATTCAATAATAAATTGTAAGTTCTTTTAGTGGATTCTATGCTTAGTTTTTCTTCTGGTGTATGAACTCCATACATATCTGGTCCAAAGGATATCATGTCCATATCATGAAATTTCTCTGCAAAAATACCACATTCTAACCCAGCATGAATAGCAGCTACATCTATATCTTCTCCATATTGGGTTTTATATACCCTTTTAAATATCTCCCTTATTTGGGAATCCTTGCTATACTCCCAAGCAGGATAGGAACCATAGCTTTCCCATTTACCATTGACTATATCTGCTACGGTTTTTATCTGCTTACTAATATTTGATTTCAATGTTTCTTTGGAACTTCTTATAGCTGATTCAATTGTAACTTCCTTATCTAAAGTATTAACAATCCCTAAATTATTAGAGCTTTCTACCAATCCTTCCATATCCATGCTCATAGACTGAACACCAGTAGGGATTAAGGTTAAAGCTGCTATTGTTCTATTAAAACTATCTTCAGTAAATACTTTATCTACTTCTTTATCTACTTTTTCTATAATAAGTTTAAAGTTAGAATCAGAACTTGCCAATTCCTTCTGTATTTCATTTTCTAATGCTTCAATGGCTTGTAAAAATATACTTTCATCTTCTCTTTCTAGTACAATAATTGCCTTTCCATTTCTAGGTATTGCATTGGTCTTTGAGCCTCCTTCAATATGTACTAAATCATATTTACACTCATCTTTAACAAAAGCTAATATTCTTGCAATAATCTTGTTAGCATTTCCTCTACCCTTATGGATTTCCATTCCCGAGTGACCTCCTTGTAACCCAGAGATCTTTATGGAGTATATTATCTTATCTTCTGTTAATTCTATTGATTGCCAATCTATTGGAATTGTTACCTTATTCCTTTCTCCTCCTGCACAGCTCACTAATATAGTTCCTTCCTCTTCTGAATCTATATTGATAAGTATCCTGCCATTAATATGTTTAGGGTCTAGGGCCTTGACGCCATCCATTCCCGACTCTTCATTAGTTGTAAAAACCACTTCCAAGGGAGGATGGGGAATATCTTTTGATTCTAACAAGGCTAAAGCCATAGCTACTGCTATACCATTATCTCCACCAAGGGTAGTTCCTTCTGCCTCCAAAAAATCGCCTTCCACCTTTAATTTAAGAAAATCCTTTGAAAAATCATGGTTGGAATCTTCTTCCTTTTCACATACCATATCCATATGTCCTTGTAAAATGACAGTAGGACTATTTTCATAATCAAAGGTACCAGGTTTTTTTATAATAATATTTAAAGCCTCATCTTGAATGGTTTCAAGTTTCTGCTCCTTCCCAAATTCTTTTAAAAAATTGCTTATTTTCTCTTCATGAAAAGAACAGCGAGGTATTTTAGATATTTCCTCAAAATAATAAAAAACTCTCTCAGGTTTTATTCCTTCTAATCTTCTTGACATAAAATCACCCTTTCATCTCTTATTTCATATAGATTTGAATTTCCATGGCCAAAAATATCAACATATTTTATATATATTTTTTGACCCTTTTTAATATTTCTTAATTGTAAACTAAAATTTGAATGAATATTTAAACCATCTTTATTTTTATAGTATTGCCAATGGATAATAGGAGTATTACCATCGTAGTCGGTATCTATGCCAATATAATCTATTAAGGATAAGGATTCTTTTGATAGTATAGTTTTAATTTTATTTTTATATTTATCTTTAATATGGATTTGGTTTAAACTTAATTCATATCTATCTAATTCCATATATAATTCTTTACTACCTTTTTTGTTCTTTCTAATCTCTATTTCTTTTATTAATAATTTTCCTGCTTTAATATGATTTTTATAAGTTTTGCAAATATAATATGGTGAAGATTTATTTCCAATCAACCTTTTACTAATAGTAATAGAAGATAAAGATCCAGAGTCTGCCATTATCCATTTCCTATTAAATTTTTCTGCCACCACTCCTGTTGTACCACTGCCTGCAAAAAAATCTGCCACAATGGATTCTTCATTAGAAGATGTTAATATAATTCTTTCCAATAATTTTTCAGGTTTCTGTGTATCATAGCCTACCCTTTCTTTTGACGTTCTACCTACCATATCGATTTTCCATACGTCTTTTAAGTTAACTAAAGTATACCAACCTATATCATCCTCATACTCTTTAACTCCTTTAAATCTATAGGGTTTAAAATCCCTATTGTAAGACTTTTCCAGTTGGGGGTTAAATATGTAGTTTTTCCCTTTGGTATATACTAGAATGTTATCATGTTTTCTTGAATAGTTTCTCGGGCTTGCTCCTCCAGATTTATATGCCCAAATAATTTCGTTTAAAAAATTTTCTTCTCCAAATATTTGATCCATGAATAACTTTACATAGTGGACGGTTCTATAATCTAAATGGACATAGATAGTACCCTGATTACTTAATAATTCTTTCATCAATAATAGTCTTATACATAGCATTTCAAGATACGAAAGTAATCCATTTTCCCATGTGTCATTGTATGCAAAGTATTCTATTACATCTTCCCTTTCTCCATTATTGAGCAAAATTCTTCCCTTATATTTTGTTTTAGTTAAAAATGGTGGATCTATGTATATTAAATCTATCTTTTCTTTATATCCATCTTCTATAAGCTTTTTCATCACCATTATATTATCTTCCTGATAAAATTGGTTAACCCAATTTTTTTTGCAGATAGCTTCTATTTTATTTGGACAGGATATAATCTTTTCTTTTTGAATAAAATTATTAATATAGGGTTTATTAATAATATCTTCCGCTTGTCTTTTACAATTACCAATAATTAGGGGCAATTTCTCTAATATTTGCATATTATTCTCTCCCTTGATGATATTATAACCCTATTATACATGTTATTGAAAAGAAAAAACAAGTCTCTCTGAAATAAACTCTACTAACTCTATATTAGTAATAGTATTTATATAATTTCAGAATGACTTGTTTCATTCAGATTATATGGAACAAGGACTATATCCACAATCTTGACATTCAGAACATCCACCACTATGGATTAATCTTCCCCCACACATTGGACAAGTATCTGGGTCTTCTTTTAATTGTTTAGATACTAATTCATCTAATTCCCGTTGTAATTTTTCTATTTTTTCTTGGTTAGATAAATTATTCTTATTTGTAATTAGTATTCCTTCTCTAGCACATCCATCTCGATAAATTGTAATCCCTTTTAATCCATTTTGCCATGCATATATATATAGTTCTTCTACTTCTTCCACAGTAAATTCATTAGGTACATTAACTGTTGAGGAAATGCTAGCATCTATATATTGTTGCCAAGCAGCTTGTACTTTTATTCTATCCTTATAGTTCAAGGTAGAAGTAGTTACAAAGAAATCTGGCAAATCTTCTTCTCTAGTAATATCATTTCTATCCATATATTCCTTTACTATAGGAGTAAATACCTTATAGTAAGTGTCCTCATGGTGTAGAGACTCAGATTTTCTGGTATAGGATGTTTGGAATATAGGTTCCAATCCATTGCTACAACCAATTAAAGTCGATATACTTCCCGTAGGAGGTATAGTTAATAGCTGACTATTTCTAAGTCCATATCTTTTAATAATTTCTATGACATCATCCTTAGCGTTTGATACTAAAAACGGTGATTTTAAAACAGCTTCTTCTCTATACCTAGGAAATGGTCCATGTTCTTTTGCTAATAATGCAGATTGTTTTAAAGCTTCATTTACTAAAACTTTACCAATTTGATGTATTAGGTTTATTGATTCTTGATCACCATATCTAACACCTAATTTAATAAACATATCTGCAATACCCATTATCCCTAGGCCAATTTGCCTCAACTCTCTAGCCATGTCCTTTTGTTGTAATAGAGGATGTAGTTTCATATTCTCATCTAATACCTCATTTAAGAAGATAACTCCTTCCCTTACCATTTCTCCAAATCTTTCAAATTCAAATTCTGCTTTTTCTGTGAAAGGATTTCTAACAAACTCACTTAAATTAATAGAAGACAGATTACAGCTTCCAAAAGCTGGTAAAGTCTCTTCTGCACAAGGATTTACTCCTGCAAATTCGAAGGTATCATCTTCGCTCATTAAATGCCAAGAATTTATTCTATTTGTAAATAGCATTCCTGGTTCTGCCATATTCCAGTTGTTTTTTGCCAATTTTCTAAACAAATCTCTAGCTTTGATAGTTTTTCTAATTTCTTCACCAGTAGCTTCTACTTTAAAATATAGTTCATATTCCCTATCATCTATTACAGCTTCCATAAACTCATCAGTTATATTGACAGAAATATTAGCATATTTAACTTTGGTTAAATCATTTTTCACATCTATAAAATCTTCAATATCTGGATGATTACAATCTAAATTAAGCATTAATGCTCCTCGTCTTCCTCTCATTCCTATTAGTCCAGTGACTAAAGAATAAAGGTCCATAAAGGAAACAGCCCCTGTAGTAGTACTAGCTGCATTATTAACCTTTGCACCCTTGGGCCTTAACTTAGATAAGGTTAAACCTACACCACCACCATAAGAATAGGTTCTTGCCATATATTTAGCTGTATCAAATATGGATTCAATATTGTCTTCTACCTTAGGCATAACATAACAATTGGATAATGTCATCTTTCTCCCATGCTTATCTAAACCTCGTCCTGCTAATATCCTGCCTGCAGGCATGAATTTTTTATCTTTAATAGCCTTTTTTATAAAACTATTGCCTCCACTTACTCTAGTTAAAAACTCATCAAAGGTTTCGTTATGGAATCTATACTTTTTCTCATATATATCTCTTTGAAGATCTGTCATAACCCAGCCATGTTTTCTTAGCCTTGCCCTTTCATCTCTGTATAAAATATATTTTTTTGCTACATCTGGTCTAATTTGCATCAATTGGATTTCAACAAAATCTTGTATTTTTTCAATGTGTACCACATCTAAATCACTAAATGTTTCATAAGCCTTGTCTGCTATTTGTTTTGCTATTTCCTCGTCTATACCTACTTCCGTCTCAGCCATAGCTTTACTAATAGCATTTACAATTTTATCTCCATCAAAATCAACAATCATTCCATTTCTCTTTTCAACCTTCAACATAAAACCCCCTCCTCGTGTCTATATATAGTATATGTAATATATTCGGTATACTATATATACACAATTTATCATATGTCTAATCTAAAAGCAAGAAATTATTTTTATTTTAATCCTTTAGTCTTATGGAATATTTATTATCTCTTTTATTATACTTCCAATTTTATATGATTATCTATATAATAGATTAAAGTAGTAATATAATATTGGGGGGATACAGATGAATAAATTAAAATTTTTGATGGTTGATTTACCAGAGGATGTGAACAGATTAGTAGCATTTGGTGATTTCTCTAAAGCTCTAGAATTGATAGATCTATATATGACAAGAAATATCCCAAAGATACTAACGGATAGACTAACCTTTGAAAAAGATAGAATTAGAAGATTCAAGCAAGATTATATATATTCCTTTGATAAGGCATTGACTTTAGCTCAAAATCAAATTCAAGATTTTACCAAGGAAGAATTAGAGTCTCTAAAAGATGGAAGATATGCAGATTGGATTTATATAGATGGTAAAGTTACATTTCATAAAAATTTTTTGGAAAATTCTATTAAGGTGCATCCCATTTTAAAAACAAGACTTATTAATCCTGTAGCGGATGATTCTAATATATTAGATAAAACTATAGAAGAAATCATTAACAGGAGAGAGATAAAATACTTTATTCATATTAAAACTGGTTTAAAATTAAAAGATGAATATGCTAGAAATGGTGAAACTATTAGAGTTTATTTACCTATACCTCAAGGTGCTCAGCAAATAAAAAATGTCAATATATTACATACTTCTCATAAACCTAAGGCTATTTCTCATGAAAATCATCCCCAAAGAACTGTCTGTTTTGAGGAAATAGTAAAAGGAGAAGATGAATTTACCGTTGAATATTCCTATGAAAGCCATATTAAATACAAAGATCTATCAGCAGATAGGGTTTCTAAAAATCAGCCTACTTTTTATACTGAAGAATATTTGCCTCATATAAAGTTTACACCTTTATTAATCGAGTTAGCAAAAGAAATAGTTGAAGAGGAAACAAACCCATTGATTAAAGCTAGAAAGATTTATGATTACATTACTCAAAATGTCCAATATTCTTATGTAAGACAATATGCAGCCATAACCAATGTACCTGAATATGCTGCTTACAATTTAAAAGGAGATTGTGGTATTCAAGCTATGTTGTTTATTACCCTCTGTAGAATAATTGGAATACCAGCTAGATGGCAATCTGGTTTAGTTGTCAATCCAAACCGTATAGGTTGCCATGATTGGGCAGAGTTTTATATAGAACCTTATGGATGGGTATTTGCTGATCCATCCTTTGGTGGAGGAGCATTAAGAAGGGGTAATGAAAAGAGATGGAATTTTTATTTTGGAAACCTAGATCCCTTTAGAATGATTGCCAACTCAGAATTTCACTATAACTTCTATCCTGAGAAGAAGTTTTTAAGACAAGATCCTTATGATAATCAGGAGGGAGAAATGGAATATTTGGATAGGCCTGTTTTCTATGATGAGTATGATGTAATACAAGAGATAATTGAGGTAAGGAAAATGGAATAGATATTAGTAAAAACAAGACAAGAGAACCGTCCCCTTGTCTTGTTTTTAGTCCCCTTGTCTTATTTAAACATTTTGCCAATCTATATGTTCGTTCAATATCTTTACAAATTTAGTAAAATAGTCTTTCTCTAATTCTGTAAATCTTCCTTTTTCCGGACTATCTAAATCTAAAACTCCATATACTGTGTCGTCTTTTATAATTGGTATAACCAACTCAGAGTTAGAAGCTGCATCGCAAGCAATATGCCCTGGAAATAGATGTACATCAGGAACTAGTTGAATCTTCCTTGTTTTAACCGCTGTGCCACATACTCCTTTCCCTATTTCTATCCTATTACAAGCTGGTAGCCCTTGGAAGGGTCCTAATACCAATTCATCTTCCCTTAATATATAGAATCCTGCCCAATTTAACCTATCTATACAAGCCATAATAATACCCGTAGCGTTGGATATATTTGCTAAATCATTTTTTTCAGAGCTTAACTGAGATTTTAAGAGAAGGTTCATGTATTTTAATCTTTCTTCCTCATTCATATCTTTAATAGAATCTAATTTAAACATAATAATTCTCCTTATTCTTCAATAATTATAATTTTCTTTGCAATTCCCTGTACCGGATAGGATTCTGCTACAGCTCCATCAAAAATGACTTCCACTGTCAGCCCTTCCTCTATATCTTCTATTGTTACCTCTTCATCCCCTTTGAAAATTTCAGTATCATTAGTTATTGTAATATGAGCACTGTCATACATTGTATCATCATGAACTTCTCCTTCTACTAAAATACTTTGAACTAATAAACTATCCTCATCAGTATAAATTTCCTTTATTTCCCCTCTTATACCAATGGATTCCGTTGATTCTTTCACACAAGCAGTAGTATTCAAAATTATGGAAAAGATTAATAATATTAAAAGTATTTTTTTCATAAAGATAAATATACCTCCATCTCTCTATATACTATTTTGGGAAACTTAAATCTTTTTTAAACTCTTCTATTGTATCTTCTAGTAATTCATAGTCAACTACATACCCAAATTTATCATTATTCTTATCCATCTTTATCACCTTTGAAGTGAGAAAATTGTTTATATGATAGGAAATAGTTGCACTTGACACTCCTAAAGTTTTGGCAATTACTTTGGTAGAGGTTTCCCCTGCTGCAATTAATTTTAAGACTTCATATCTAGTCTTGTCTCCAAGGTTTTTGAATATTTGTACTCTTTCAAGGGTTTTATTTTCATTTATCTCCTTCATCCTTTTAAAGGCCTCTTCCATTCTCAAGCCCCATGCAGTATAATTAACTTTGCTAGTAGTGACTATTGAAAGGGCGTAGGGATATATTAGGGAAATCAATATATTCATATATTCATCATCTAATAATTTTATATTTACAATTGAATAGGTAATCTCTTCTAATCCTTCTGCCCCTTTTTCGTTTAAAAAATTCACTAAATATTCCCCATAATCCTTTACTTCATCTTCAAAGGAATTATAGATTTCATCAAAAATAGGTAATAATTTTTCCATTAGTTTAACATACATTTCTATATATTTTAAAGGCTCTTCAACTATTAAGAAAAAATTCCATTTAGAACCTGCTTCAATAGGTAATTCCTTAATAAATTCAATCATATCATTATAGTCTAAGCTGATTTCATCAGCCTTTTTCATAGCTTCATCTAAATCGTCGGGATAACCATCGTTTATTAGCATAATGGAATAGATGATACCTCTTTTAACCTCATATTCATCTAAAGATAAGAGCATATTCAGATAATCTTTTTCATCTTTAAAACCAAATATTCCAGTAACCTTTGATATTAAATCTATAAAATCGTAATCACTTAAATATTCCTTCATATAAAATTTCTCTATTTCCTCTGCGAAAGGCTTTAACCTTTCTTCCACTTTGCTAACAAAACTTAGATAATCTTCTATAAGTATTTCTTGATAATTTGTATCCTCTTTTGATTTATCAAATCCCTCCCTATAATATAGTAATCTTGGGAACTGTAAAAAATCGTATAATTTACTCTCCTTTGGATAAAATCTAAATTTCATTTATCACATCTCCCCTTATCCCATCTTCCTGTTCATCCAATTTCATTAAAGCAACTTTATACCTTCTAACTGCAACAATTAATATTAACCCGCTTATTGCAATTACATAACTTGGTGATATTATATCATAAAGATAGCCGAAAAGCATTTGTCCTATTGGAATAAATACAGTAACTGCTAAATTAAATACGGTAGATGTTCTACCCATCAACTGGATAGGAGTTACCTGGTTAAATATAGTACCCATAGTGATATTAGCTATTGTCGCAAATACCCCAACCATAAAAGAAATTATTGATAAAAGAATATATGGTATTAAATTGGATTTGAAACTACCTAATATAGCCTTAGATGGAATTACTGCCATAATCAATATGGATAATGCAATTGAAATAAAACTCAAATAACATAATCTACCTACTTTTACTTTCTTTATATAGCCTGAAGCAAAGATTGGGGCAGCAATCATAGAAGCAGACAAAACCATTTGGAATATTCCAAATTGAAAGTCCGTTGCTTTTAATACTTCCTTAATAATAAATATTAACCCTACTGAAAAAACTGGTGCAACAACAAAATTGATAATAGTTCCTAAGGATATCATCGTAGAAATAAATTTATTTCCCTTAATAATATTTATGCCTTCCATTAAGTCCGTTTTAAATGCCTTCATACTGATTTTTTCTGGCTTTTTATGCTTTTTAGGAATGTTTATAAACATTTCACTAATAGCTGATATCAAAAAGCTAATGGAATTAATTATCATAACTACTTTTAATCCGAATGTTCCATAAACAACAGCTCCAATTACTGGAGACAGTAACTGACCTATATTCATAACTAGGGAGTTGAAAGAATTTGCCTCCAATAATTCTTCTTTATCTACCATGCTAGGTATAACAGCAGACATGGCCGAACCAAAGAATATTTCTGTAATTTCCAAAAGAATAACCAACACATATATCATAGGTATAGTTATACTTCCTTTTAAAGAAAAAACAGCTGCATATATGCCAATTATTATGAAGTTTAATAAATCCAGTAATACTATAGTTTTTTTCCTATCAAACCAATCCCCAAATACTCCAGCAATAGGCGATAATAGTAGCCTAGGAAGAATTGATATGGATAGAATAGATGCAAATATGGTTGCAGACCCAGTCAGTTCAAGGACGTATAAAGATAGAGCAAACTGTTGCATATTACTTCCAAGTAAGGATACCAACTTCCCTAATATCAATAAAGAGAAATCTTTTCGTTTGATAAGTTTTATATTCATAATATAACCTCCGTATTATTAGTTGATTATATTATATATTGATATGTGTTGTATGTCAATATATAAATTTGATGTTTGTCTAATTGTTAGTCAGGGGTTGAAACTTTTATAATTGTATTTTTTGTCTGGGAAGTATGCTTTCCTATTCCTAGGCAATAAAAAAGAGCCGCATATTTCATTGCGACCCAAATTCATAAACTTAAATATTTCCCTTTAATCCAATTTCCTCTGCTACTTTTTGCATTCCTTTAATGGTTTCAGCTATTACTGAATTTAATTCCATACCCAACATTTCTGCACCTTTTTCTATGATAGATCTATCCACCCCTGCTGCAAAACTACTTTGATTCCATTTTTTCTTTACGGATTTTGGCTTCATATCTAAAACGCTTTTACTTGGTCTTACTAAAGCTGTAGCAGCTATTAATCCCGTTAATTCATCAACTGTATATAATACCTTGTCTATTGTCTCCACAGGCTCTACATCGGTACATATCCCCCATCCATGACTAATAATAGTTCTTATATATTCTTCTGGCCAATTTCTTTCAGTTAATATTTCTTTAGTCTTAATACAATGTTCTTCTGGATACATTTCATAATCCAAGTCATGAATAAGGCCTATTACAGCCCATTTTTCTTTATCTTCTTCTCCTAACAATTCTGCAAAATGAATCATAACCCCTTCCACTGCTAAAGCATGTTTTATTAGGCTTTCATTTTTATTATACTCCTTTAATAATTCAAAAGCCTCTTCTCTAGTTGGAATATATTTACTCATATTAATTAACACCCCTTGTGCAAAGATATTTAAATCAAATATAAGGCTTTTCTACCATAATGTCAAGAAAAACCCATGCTATAACATCCTTTTTGTCTCCTTTGTATGCAAATATTTATCCGTAATGAATATTAAAGCTAATGCAATAACCCCTAATAATATATCTGCCATATTTGCACTGCTGACCAACATCTTTCTTGCTATAGCGTATAATATAACTTGCAAAACTTTCCCTGGAGTATGGCTTATTAGCATTATGGCCAACTCTAAGCCTACTACCAATAAAAGGGTATGAGATAAAAATCCTTGTAATATCTCATAGCTGGCATTTGCTTCTGTTATAAATACATTAATCCCTAGTACTATTAAATCTTTAATGCTTAATATAACAGTAAATATTATTAACAGAGCTAATAAAACTTCTATTATGATTGTAAACTTTTCTATTAGTAGTTTTATGTTTTTTAACTTTTCTTCAAATTTATTAATCATTCACTTCTTCTCCCAGAGTTTATTTGCCAATCATCATATTTAAGTCCATTAAATTTTGTTGAAGTAAAATCAATATATTTTTAAGAGAATCATATTCCTTTTCTAATAATTTTCGATCTGTTAATTTGTCCTTTCTAGCGTTTAATGATTGGAATTGATTGTATATATATTCTAAATCCCTTATTATATTTTCTTCTAAATCTAAAGGCTCTTTTGCTACTCTTTTAGTTAATTCTATACTTTGTTTCTCTATATTAAATTTATCTCCTATATTTGGTATTATGGTTTCGATATTGAATTCTTCTTCTATTAAATTAGATAAAGTATTAGAAGACTTTTCTTCACCATGGACAACAAAAATCTTTTCTGGTTTCATTTTAAATTTTCTTATCCAATCAATGAGCATAGTTTGATCTGCATGACCAGAAAAACCTTCTAAATCATAAACTTCAGCTTTCACAGCTACTTCTTCTCCCAATATTTTTACCTTTTTTGCACCATTTAATATTATTCTTCCTAATGTACCTTCTGCTTGATAACCTACAAATACTAAACTATTTTTCCCATCCCATAGATTATGTTTCAAATGGTGTCTAACTCTACCTGCTGTTGCCATACCACTAGAAGAGATTATTACCTTAGGAAATTTATACTTATTTAATGCCATAGATTCTTTTTGGTCTTTAATATATCTTAAATTAGGGAACTGGAATGGATTATCTCCCTTTAGAATAAGCTCTTTTGCCTCATCATCAAAACTACTAGAATTGACCTGAAAAGCTTCTGTAGCCATTACAGCCATAGGACTGTCTACATAAATTGGAATCTTCATGTATTCTTCTATCTCTTCATTGTATTCATAGTACTTATTTAGTTTATAAATCAATTCCTGTGTTCTACCTACAGCAAAAGAAGGTATGATTACCGTACCACCTCTAACTACAGTTTTATTTATTATATCTACTAATTTTTCAGTACTTCGATTAAATTCTTCATGTATCCTATCTCCATAAGTTGACTCTATTATTAAATAATCAGCCTCATCTACATATTCTGGGTCTTTGATTATAGGCCTGTTAGGCATTCCCAAATCTCCAGAAAATACAACTTTTACATAATCTCCCTTATCCCTAATCCATAACTCTATAATAGATGAACCTAGCATATGTCCTGCATCTTTAAAGGTTAACTGGATATCCTCGTTGACAATTATCTTTTGGTCATATAGATAGGTTTCAAAAAACTTTAGACTAATCTCAGCTTCTTCAATAGTATATAATGGTTCAATTGGTTTTTTCCCAGCTCTTTGTCTTTTTCTATTTTCCCATTCTACATCTGCTTCTTGAATTTTAGCTGAATCCATAAGCATTATCTTGCATAAATCATAGGTTGGTTTTGTTGATATTATTCTGCCTTTAAAACCATCTTTTATTAGTTTAGGAATCCTTCCACTATGATCTATGTGAGCATGAGATAATATTAGATAATCTATCTCTGATGGATTATAAGTAAAAGGTTCAAAATTTAATCTTTCTAGTTCTTCACTTCCTTGAAACATACCACAGTCTATAAGAATCTTGTATTTATCTGTAGTAAGTAGATAATTTGAACCAGTGACTACCTTTGCAGCACCACAAAATTGAACGTCCACAAAAACGCCTCCCCATTATTGAATATACTAATAATATATCAATTTATATTGGTTTTTTCAATATTTAAAAAATTCGATATTCTATAATCAATGATATTTGGAAGGTTTGTTTTTCTTTGTATTATTCCTTTTGAAGATTGAAAAAGGAACTTTATAATTTATTAATAAAGTTCCCCTTAAAAGATTATTTGTTTTATTCTATAATTGATAAATATGAGTTTTTTTATTTGATTAATCATTCCATAATATTTCAAATTAATCTTTTACTATGCTTTTTGTACTTTTTTATGCTTATATGAATATATTGCATAACCTATTGTACTAAAGGAACATAATGGCACGACAAGCCAGGTTGGTAGTACTCCTATTACTATTACCAAAAATGCTGAGACTACCATTCCGAAGATTCCATACTTTGGATACTTTACTGCAAACAAAGAAAATAATGCTCCAAAAATTGCTGGTAATACATAGTCAAAAGCCTTTATTACTACTGGTGGGAAGTATGAAATTAAAGCATTGCCTGCTAGAGCAGCAATTGTTACTACTACTAAATTTGTTATTATAGATCCAGCTATACCCAATGTTGCAACCAATTCACCTTCGTTGGTTCCTGGTTCAGCGCCTATAACTTCTTGAGCAACTACAGCACAAGGTACTCTTACATTTGCAATATTACCAGATAGAAAAGACATATATGTTCCTGACATTCCTAAAATAGGAAAGTATGAAATTGGAGTGGCAAAATATTCAACTCCATATATAGAGGCAATCATGAACCAAGCTGTAAATATTGTCTTAACTGGCGGAATTGCTCCATATCTAATCCAAAGGTATATTGCAGGTAGTAAACATAATGGAATTGCTGCTAATAATGTCCAACGTCCAGTTTTTATTATTTTATTTGTAAATACCTCTTCATATGAGTTTAAATTATCTTTTTCCAATGTTATCCCTCCTTAACCATTAAATTAAAACAGCTATAAACATTCCAACTATCATTGATATTCCTAAATTATATTCTTTAAGTTTTGGTAATTTATCTGATACCTTATCAAGTATAATCATCGCAATTGCAGCTACTAATGCTGCCACAAATCTATCAAAACCTGCTTTTGAATTACTCATTACTAAATATGAAGCTGTTCCTAATATGGCTGCACCACAAATTTGCCCCATTAGTACTGTATCTCCACCTGCTACCTTATCTTGTAATCTATCTAATTTATGAGTAAATAATCCGCAGAATATTAACCATCCACAACCATTTAATGTCATGGTCCATACTGATGAAGCAAAAGCTGTTACGTCGTATTCAGGAGAACCAAATTCAACCCCCATAGCCTTAGCACCAATAGTTGATGCTGTTAATTCCGTTGGCGCTGCTCCTATAAAGGATAATCTTAACCATGTAACTGGTCCACCTATAACTGCCATCATGGCAATCATAACAACAAATACTGAAAGGGAAGGCCCTATAGCAGATACTGCTCCAACTTTAAAAGCTTTTCTGCACTGCTCTTTTGTTAAGCTTGTTGTCCTAGAAGCATTAAATGCTCTTTTTGAAAACAAATAAGCTTGAATTCCAACCATTGCCACTGCAGGTATTGCCATTACCCATAGCATTGGATCATTTGCAATTTCTAAATAGTCTTTCATATTAATTCTCCTTTCTAACTTCACAGTTAGTAGAATTTATATCTAAGGGACACCTTATTAAGCTTAGCTCGTTTGGTGTCCCCTATAATTTTAACTAGATATATATATTGTTAGCAGATTATCTATTATATACGCTACTATCAATACCTTCTAAATATTTAACTACAGTTTCTAATGGTTCAACGTCAGCAAATTTAGCATCCATATCAAATAGGTTCCAAGCAATAACTCCAGGTACTCTATCGCCTACTGTTCCTTCAGGAACTATTGTCTTAAATCCATGTCCTGTTGAGTCCATTACAGTATGTCTAACACATGCACAGGAAGTAGCTCCCATTACTATTACAGTGTCAACTCCTAATTTATATAAAGTTTGAGCTAAATGTGTTCCAAAGAAGTTACTAGCATATTTTTTGTGAATAACTGGTTCTTCTGGTCTTGGTTTTAACTTAGGATCAATTTCCATCCATTCTGAGTTAATATCTAATGTATGCATAGGAATTTTTTCGTCCCATCTTGGTAAATCCCATTGTTCTTTTCCTACATAACCAGTAGTTGTATGGAAAATAGGTACTCCTGATTTTCTTGCAGCTTCTAATACCTTAAGAGCGTTAGCACAAACTTCTTCATTGTTTTCACATGTAAATGGATGGCCATCTGACATCCAAGCTTTTGCCATGTCTACAGTTGTTATAGCAGGAGCTTTACCATAACCCATTCTAGTTTGGAATCCTCTTTCTTTGTAAATCTTTCTTGCTTCTTCAAAAGCCTTTTCTAATAATTCGGTATCAAAATTATATTGTCCACCTTTGTCAACAAATTTTTCGTTTTTCATTTATAAATCCTCCCTTTAATTTTATTTTTCAATACCTTTACACCAATTTGTATAGTGCATTTTTATATTTAGTATTGAACTTCTTGCCCTTATATATAGCAAGTACCGTGCCAACTTTCAAAAAGGGAGAATTTAGCCAAAACAATGTTTTTTTATTTAATTATAGAGTCGCGATTTTGCAACAGTACGTTTTGGTATTTTCTCAACACCTGTTGACTACAAGGTTTTGCAAATTTGCAATCAAGTTATCCACAATCGCAAAATTGCGACTTTTTAATAAAAAATATATCAATCTAAAAAATCCGTATTAATATTATGCTTTTTTATTTTTCTAAATAGAGTAGACGGATGGATATCTAGAGTTTTAGCTGTTTCTTTCACAGAATTATGCTTTCTTAATGCAAAGGTAATAATATTTTTTTCATACATGTCTAACATATAATTTAACCTTGGAGTACAATCACCATTTTCACAAATATATTCTTCCATCACATGTTCCGTTAGTACCCAAGATGGAAGCTGTTCTACAGTTATTTGGTCACTAGGATTTACAATAAAAAGATATTCAACTAAGTTTTCTAATTCTCTTACATTTCCTGGCCATGAATAATTGGTCAATATATGTTCTACCTCAGAAGTAAAAGTAATGTTTTTCTTATATTTTCTATTTAATTTTTCTAAAAAATGTGAAGCAATTTCATTAACATCTTCTTTTCGTTCTCTTAATGGTGGTATTTTGATTGGTAGTACATTCAATCTAAAGAATAAATCTTCTCTAAAACATCCTTCTTTAACTGCTTCACCTAGATTTACATTTGTAGCTGCTAAAACCCTTATATCTATTTTTATAGGCTTTTCAGCCCCTACAGGATGGACCTCCATCTCTTGTAATACCCTTAGCAATTTAGGTTGAACAGATAAGTCTAATTCACCTATTTCATCCAATAATATGGTTCCTCCGTCAGCTAATTCAAACATACCAGTTTTGCCTTGTGAAGAGGCCCCTGTAAATGAGCCTGGAACATATCCAAATAGCTCAGATTCAAATAATTCCGCTGGTATAGCTGAACAATTGACTTTTATAAAAGGTCCATCTTTTCTTGGACTATGTTGATGAATGAACTTTGCTAATACTTCCTTACCAGTACCCGATTCTCCAGTAATCAATACGGTACTATCAAAATCTGATACCTTTGAAGCAAATTTAAGGGTTTCTGCCATTGTTTGGCTTTTATAAATTAATCCCTCACATTTCAATTGTTCTTCTCTGAGTTTTTGCAACTCATCGGAATATTTTTGAGTAAGTTCTTTAGTTTTTTCCAATTCCCTTCTTATGTGTACAAGCTCTGTAATGTTTCTTGTATTACAAACTACTCCTAGAAGTTCCCCATCTTCGTTAAAAATAGGATTTGCAGTAGTTAAGGCAGATTTGCCAGTAACATATTGATGAATAAGTGAAAAAGGTTTTTGATTTTCTAGCACAGAAAGAGAAGCAGCTTTATTGAAAAGCTTTTGTTCTAACAGCATTTTTAAGTTCCTACCTAATAAATCATCTCTTTTTAATCCCGTTGTATTCTCATATGCATGGTTCACATAAAGTACATTTCCTTTATTATCACAAATCAATATCCCATCAGAAGAAGCATTTAATGCTTTTATAAACATCTCTTTATATTGAGGGTCTATTAATTCATCTTTATTCATTAAAGATGCCATAAAAAATTCCTCCTCATAATAGTTTACATAAGCTTGTTACTTTTTAATTTTATAACACACCTTTACCAATTACAAGAAAATATATTTCACTTAATATGTTAATTTAATCATAATATTCCAGCCAAATTAATGCTGATAATTCAAAGCAGTGTAATAGACAATCTACTACACTGCTTTAATTTATACTTATCTAGAATATTCCTGTTATAAAAATTATAACTAATGCCACTGGAATTAATATCTTAACCAATGGACCCCACCAACTAAATACTTTAAACTTTGATGCCCCTATATTTGTTTCTTCCTGATATTTCTCAAATTTCCAAACAAATAAAGTATAGAAAGCTAAAACTAAAGCTCCTAAAGGCATCATAATGTTACCGGAAAGATAATCTGCAAAATCAAAAAAGTTTCTTCCTCCAATTAGAATATCTGACCATGGGCCTTGAGCCATTATAGTTGGGAAACCTACTACAAATATAACTATCAAACTTAACCAAACAGCTTTCTTTCTATCCATCTTAAATAATTCAGTACAAGTCATTACAACAGGTTCTAAATATCCTAATGCAGATGATAGTGCAGCAAAGAATACCAATAAGAAAAACATTCCTCCAAAAATATTCCCAGCTGGTAAATGTGAAAATAAATTTGACATAGTTACAAACAACAAACTTGCTCCAGCATTTGGTTCTAACCCTAATGCAAATATTGCTGGGAATATAACAATACCTGCAATTAATGCTGCTAATGTATCAAACCCAATTATAATAATAGCATCTGTTGGAATATTGCTATCTTTTTTAAGATAACTACCATATATAAATGCACCACCGCTAGCTATACCAATAGAAAAGAAACATTGTCCTAATGCAGCTAATAATACTTGTCCATTTATCTTTGAAAAATCAACTCTTAGATACCATTTTAATCCTTCCATTGCTCCAGGAAGTGTTAGGGACCTAATAGCTAATATGATTAACATAGTAAATAAAGTTGGCATCAAAAACTTACATGCTTTTTCGATACCTTTTTCTAACCCTTTTGATGAGATTAAAGCTACAATAATAACACATGCCAAGGTAGATACTGCTACTAAAACCGTGTTAGAAGTAAAATCTGTGAAAGCTTGTGTATAGCCTTCTGCTGTCAATCCGCTTAATGAACCGGAAACCATCTTAAATAAATATGCTAAAAGCCATCCCATAATTTGCATATAATAAGTTAAAATTACGAATGCAGAAAGTACCCCTAGCCATCCAAAGGCTACCCAAATACTTCCTTTTTTAGTTAAAGACCTCATACCTTCTACAGGGTTTAATTGAGTTTTACGGCCTAAGCTCATTTCCATTGTAAATAGAGGAATACCAATTAATAAACAGATTATCAAATATACAAATACGAATGCACCGCCACCATTAACTCCTGTTAAATAAGGGAATCTCCATATATTCCCAAGTCCAATTGAAAAACCTGCAGCTGCCATAATAAAACCAAATCTACTTCCCCAATTTTCTCTTTTTTCCATATTCTACACTCCTCAACTTTATTTTTTAGTTCCGTTCATTTATACAATAAGTTAAATTTTTAACATAAAACTTAAAAAATAAAAATCTTCTAAATCCGACTCTCCCCAAAGGAGAGGTGAAGGAAAGAATCGGATTTATCATAAGATTATTTATTTATTGTTATTTTATTTTAATACCGTTCCTCCCAAAGGAGAGGTGAAGGAAGGGAGTGGTCTAAAATAAAAACTTTATTCAAATTGTGTCGGTTCAGAAACTTCTGTACTTAGAGCATTTAAAGCTTTTTTAACCATTCTACGCCTTAATTCTAATTCCTCTTCAGCTGGAAGATCTGGATTTCCAACTGGATGAGGTATTGCAACAGTTGGAACTATTCTATTTGCTCCTACAGATTCTGAAATAGTGGTGATTGTAGCCATATGAACAATAGGTATGCCATACCTTTCAATTTCTTTTACCATCGTTGCACCGCAACGTGTACAGGTGCCTCAGGTTGAAGTTAAAATAACACCATCTACTCCAGCTTCTTTTAATTCCTTACCTATTTCAGTACCAAATTTAACTGAATTTCCAACAGATGTTCCAGTACCTGTAGTTGTATAGAAGTATTCAAATACCTTTCCTATAAAACCTTCTTTTTCGAATTCTTTCAACATATCTAATGGTGCTACCCTATCTGGCAATGCATTAGCATATACTGGGTCAAATCCACCATGGATTGTACAATATTCTCCAGTAAGTGAATCTCTTTTACTTACATCATATTTACCCCATTTTTGAGCACTTGCTGATTGGATTCTATCTGGATTTCCTAAAGGAACCATACCACCACTAGTAACTAATGCAATAGTTGCTTTACTTAAATCTTTTATTGGTGCAGCAGGTTCTACAGTGTCAAATACTGGCATTGGCAATTCTGTTTGAAATTCTTCATCATTTAAACGAGCCAATAACATTTCTACTGCTCTCTGAGATCCTCTTTTATCTACAAAGACTGTAAGCCTTTTACCTTGTGGAATATAGCCTTCTTCTTCTGGTAATCCTAATGCTTCTCCCTTTGCAATTTTCTTTACTAGTTTTGCCATAACGGGCAATGCTTTACGCATGCCAGCAGCTGAGTCTATTGTTTCTGCTACAATTGCTACGCTTTTACAAACGTCTAATCCTGGATTTTCTATATACATACCTGAAACTACTGGAATATTTAATTCTTCTACTACAGCTTTTGCAATCTCTGCACAAGCCATTCCATATCTACCAGCATTAAAAGCTGGACCTGTTACAACAATATCCGGATTATTCTCTTTGACAACTTTAAGTATATATTCTAAAGCTTCTTCTTTGTTTTCATTGAAATAGTTGTCCCCACAAATTAATGTTCCAATTACTTCTCCTTCATCTCCTAGTAAGCCATTGAAACCCATTGCTGGTCCTATAATTTCTTCTTTATACATTGGCTCTATTCCTGCTTTATCTTCGCCACCTATTTGCCCAAAAAACTGGTTTACATAGTATAATACCTTAAATTTTTCTGTCATTTTCCATCCTCCTTTCAATATTAATTAATAAAGTTTAGCTGTACAGTAATGATAACCTATTTCTGATGTAGACCCGATTACTGCATTTAATTCACACATTAATGTTCCATCTTCAAGTAATGCTCCATCCCAGCCTCCTGCTAAAGTTGCTATGGATTTAGCATTTCCTATAACTTTTTCAGCTGGTGGTAAAGTAACTACATGGCTTACATTACCTCCTGATACAACAGCTACTGCTTCTTTTGCTGTATCTGCTAAAGGTTGACTCATTCCATCTCTACCTGAACATTCATCTGTGATTAAAACCGTTTTTATTCCTGCATCTTCTAGTCTCTTACAAATCATTAGTAAATCTGAATCAGGATTGCCATAACCTTCCTCTGATACTATGACTCCATCTGCACCAATCATCTTACATAGTTTTGATGTATAATCACATGTTCTAAACTTACCTTCCAAAGTAGTAAGTTCTGGTGTCAATACTACTCCCATAAAGTTTAATGTCTTTCCATGTTGTGCATATAAATCTAATATTACTGAGTTGTTTTGGTGTTGATAAGTTGTAATCTTATCACAGGCAGCAACGCAGTTACCACTAATTACAGCACCATCAAGTTCTTCATTTGGATGTAATAATGTTGGTAATATTTTTTGACTGTTAACACCATAAATATATCCATCATGAAGTAACCCTTGAGAAATTAGCATTTCTACATATAATACTTTTGGCAAATTAGGATATTTTTTAGTTTCCTCAGCATGACTCCCTATTTCATAGGTTAATATTTCATCTGGTTCAACTTCTCTTCCTGCTTCACCTATAAGTTCAGCAGCTTT
The DNA here is from genome assembly GCF_021655075.1 of Clostridium sp. Cult2. Lineage (GTDB taxonomy): Bacteria > Bacillota > Clostridia > Tissierellales > Tepidimicrobiaceae > Schnuerera. Next base: position 36,908 of record NZ_PPXX01000065.1, on the reverse strand, counting down.
TAGACCTACTGACCTTACAGTTGCTTCATGAGTATGTGGATCTAATCCTTCAACTGGAGTAATGTCTATTACTAAGTTGAATGTCTTTGAAAAAGGTGTCCATTTTGCACCTTCTCCCCACATATCTATAACGCCTTCTTGAAACCCTACTATATCTCCTACTGTAACTACAGCTGCACCATATAGTACATTTACTTTACCTTCCCCTAATTGAGCCATTTTAGTGGTTACTCCTGGAAATCCATTTCCAGATCCTTCAATTTTTACCCTAGGTTCAATTACGTCTTTAACTGGGATAATTCTTACCTTTTCTCCTGGTCTTGCGATGTCAATTTTTATGTCTTTAACCCTATCATCTTCCATTAATTTTTTAATTAGTTCTTCTTCATTTACCGTTAATACACCATCTTTAACAAAAGTTTCTTTACCAAGTTGGATATCCTTAATATGAATCCTTCTAAGTTCTAGTTTCAAAAAATCACCTCCAAAGTTTTTAAAAGTATTGATTATATTAATAAACTTCTAAGTCTCTAAGCGTGGACTTTAAAAGTTCATTATCAATTAAAGCATAATCATCAGCATGAACCCAATCTACTTTTCTAGCCTTCAAATTTTTCTTATAATTTATAATGCTGTTTTCAATTGTTTCAATATGAGAAGGGTTTATTGTATTGTTCTTCTTTCCAACTAATATGGAACGGTAAGGAGAATATAACATTCTCATGCTAGCACCTAAAGGATGACTAATTAACTCTACACCTTCATAGACCAAATCTCTAACTTTAATTAACACATCCTCAAAAGAACCTTCTACAAAACATATATTTTCAGATTCTTTCACAAGCGGATTATTGGTTACAATTTTATATTTCACGTAATCCCACCTCTCATATAGTTTTTACTCATCATCATGTTTAAAAATAGTAATGCATAATATCCATATTGGTTTTGGTATTTTATAATCCATTTCTTTGTTGATGTGTTTCCTAATTGTATTTTATATGTATTTCATTTGTATTTCAATAGTATATTTAACATTTTTTCATAAAGTTAATCTTTTGTCAATCCCTATTTGCTATTTAATTTTATATTTTCTGCTAGTATGCTATTCTTCATAGGTTTTTTTAAAATTTTTTTCATAAAAAAAAGCCCAGGACATGGGCATTAAATTTCACATTTTTAATTATTTATTATTAGGCTATAATGAAACCTTAGTTCCTTCTAAATCTATACTCAATTCTTTTATATACCATTGTTGGTCTAAAGTATGAAGATAGGATTTTATTTTCTCTATAAAATCCCTATTATCTTCTTCTACAATACACATAATAGTAGGCCCAGCACCGCTTAAATAGGCTCCTAGACTATCCAACTTTTCACATTGTTCTATTATATTAAAGTAATCGGGTATTAGTTTTCCCCGATAGGGTTCATGCAATCTATCCTTAAAGGCATATTTTAGTAAATCAAATCTACCATTAGAAAGAGCTGATATAAGTAAAGATACTTTACTTATATTATTTATACAATCCTTAAATTCTATAATAGTTGGCAATACTTCTCTAGATTCCTTTGTGGATAATGTAAAATCTGATATTAAGGCAATGAATTTTATTCCTCTAGTAACTTCTATTTTATTGTAAATAACCTTGTCTTCTTCCATGAGAGATATTACAAGTCCACCAAATAATGCTGGTGCAATATTGTCAGGATGTCCTTCTATCTTTGTTGCTAATTTTAATACTTCATCTTTCCCTAAGGGACTCCCTGCCAACTCATTAGCTCCTATGACTCCAGCTAAAATACAGGAAGCACTACTTCCCAATCCTCTGGAAATAGGTATATTGGTTTTTGCATCTATACTTATTCCTGTAGGAATATAACCAATTTCCTTAAAGGTTTCCTTCATTGATTTATAGACTAAATTGTTTGTCAAATCATATTCCTTTTTAAGTCCGCTGATTTTCAAGCCTTCTGGAATTTCCTGAAATGTGAATTCATTATATAGATTAAGGGCTAACCCCAAAGTATCAAATCCCGGTCCAAGATTTGCAGTGGTAGCTGGCACTCTTACTTTAACCATAAATTTCACCTACCTTTAGAAATTCCTCTATCATGTTTTTCATATCTTCCTTTGTTGAAATATTTTTATGAACAATAGCCTTATCCTTTAGGGATTTTATATTGTCAGGTATATCTATTCCAGTCTTTTCAGCTAATTCTTCAAGGATAAGAATTTCATTTTTACCTCTTGTATCTATGCCTATAGATGAAGCTACTTTTTCACCAAATTTAAAGGGGCTAGCTGTGGAAGCTATTATGGTTTTGGTCCCATCCTTTGAATCCTCTTTATACTTTTTATATACACTATAAGCCACAGCTGTATGAGGGTCTATTAAGTAATCTCCCTCCATGAAAACATCTCTTATACTTCTGGTAACTTCTTTTTCATCTGCATAATTGGAATAAAACTCACTAGTATCTAAATCCAATATTTCATATTGTCCCTTCTCTGAAAGTTCCTTCATTTTATCCTTTATTAATTCTTCATCCTCTCCAGTTAAATGAAATAATAATCTTTCTAAATTACTAGATATTAGTATATCCATAGAGGGAGAAGAGGTAAGGACTAATTCCCTTCTTTTATCGTATTTACCTTGATCAAAAAATTCTGTTAAAACATTATTATTATTTGAAGCACATATTAATTTATTTATAGGTAGTCCCATATGTTTTCCATAATAGGCTGCAAGTATATTTCCAAAATTTCCCGTAGGTACCACTATATTAATCTTTTCTCCTTTTTCTATTTCTTCTCTTCTAACTAATTCACAATAAGAATAAAAGTAATAGACTATCTGGGGAATTAATCTTCCTATGTTTATGGAATTAGCTGATGAAAGTATATAATCATCCTTTTTTAAATCTTCTTTAAACTTTTCATCATTAAATATTGCCTTAACACCACTTTGGGCCTCGTCAAAGTTTCCCTTTATTCCTACTACAAAGGTATTTTCTCCTTCTTGAGTTATCATTTGAAGTCTTTGAACTCTACTTACACCTTCTTCTGGGAAAAACACTATTATCTTTATCCCTTCTACATCAACAAAGCCTTCTAATGCTGCCTTTCCAGTATCTCCAGATGTGGCTGTTAATATTACTATTTCTTTATCTATTTCTTCTATCTCTTTAGATATTTTTAACAAATGAGGCAATAGGGATAAGGCCATGTCTTTAAAAGCTAAGGTTGGACCATGAAATAATTCTAAGAAATTTACTCCCATTACAGTTTTGATATCCACTATCTCTTTATGGGTAAATTTTGTATCATAGGCCATGTTTACAGCTTTTTGGAGATTGTCTCTACCTAATTGGGGAAAGAACTTTTCTAAAATGTATAAAGCTATTTCTCTATAATCCATATCCATTAAGATGTCTAAATCCTCTATTAAAGGCAAAGATTTAGGCACAAACAAACCACCTTCCATGGATATTCCCTGCAAAATAGCCTGACTTGAATTTACCTTTAATTCTTTATTTCTTGTGCTAATATAATCCATATTCTTCACTCCTACTAAAGAAATCTTCCTAAAAAGTACTCTTTTTTGTTTATATTTAATGATTTGAGGATTTCATAGATTTTCCCTAATTTTACTTCCTTAGTTTTAATTCCTATATATTTTCCCTGTCCTAAAATTTCTTCTGTTATCTCCTCTAATCCTTTTCCAGTTTCCCAATCTAGCTTTGAAACCCTTAGATAAAATTTGCCTTTTATACTGTAATTATAGTTTTTAAGTTTCTTATTTCTCAAGGGATTATTATTTCTGTAGGTATTTAATCCTATGTCTAATACATCAGTTAAAATAGCATTTGCCGTAGGAAGTTTTCCTGCTCCTGGTCCATAAAATTTTAATTCTCCCACATTATCTCCTTTAAAGGCTACAGAGTTAAAGGCCTCATTAACAGTGGAAAAATAAGAATCTTTTGTTACAATGGTGGGTAAAACTACTGCTATAAATCCATCTTCATAATATTTACCTTCACCTATTAATTTTATGACACTATTTAGCTTTTTTATTTGTTCTATATCAAAGGATTTAATATTATCTATTCCCTCTAGAAGAATATCTTCTTCTAATACTTTTACTTGCAATCCTAGAGTGCTTAGTATCCTTAATTTTCTTAGAGTATCATGGCCTTCTACATCTGCTGCTGGATTTGCTTCTGCATAACCTAAATTTTGGGCAATCTTTAAGACTTCATCATAATCTAAATCATCTTTAAACATTCTAGTAAGTATATAATTACAAGTGCCATTTAAAATTCCTTGTATTTCATTTATTCTATTTAAAGGAATATGTTCCTTTAAAGGCTTTAATACAGGTATACCACCTGCTACACTAGCCTCATATAAAAAAGCTACTTTATTTTCTAAGGCTAAGGCCGTTAGTTCCTCAAAATATTTAGATACTATGGCTTTATTAGCTGTAACTACATGTTTTCCCCTATTCAATCCTTCCTTTATATACCCATAACTATCCTCTAAATTACTGGTGGCTTCTATTATTAATTGGATTTTATCATCTTCTATAATGTCATTAAAATTATCTGTAATAATACCCTTTGGCAGATCTATATTTCTTTTTTTCTCTATATTTTTAACTAGTATCTTTTTAATTATTATCTTTTTATTCAAAATTTCTTCCAACTCTTTTTTTCTTTTGGAAAGTATCTCTAATACTCCTTGTCCTACTGTCCCAAGGCCTAGAAGACCAATATTTAACATTTTTCTTTCCTCCTATACAGTTTTTCAGCTACTAATTCAGCTATTTGTACAGCATTTGTGGCTGCTCCCTTTCGAATATTGTCTGCAACTACCCAGATATTAAGGCCATTATCTAAACTATAATCTCTTCTTATTCTACCTACATACACCTCATCCTTGCCTTCAACATCTATTGCCATAGGGAAGATATTGTTTTTTATATCATCCATTACTACAATTCCATTAAACTCCTTTAAATCCTTCTTTATTTCTTCTAAATTGAAAGGTTTTTCCAATTCAATATTTATAGAAACGCTATGACTATATTTAACTGGTACCCTTACTGTAGTAGCTGTTACTCTTATATTATTATCCTTTAATATTTTTTTAGTTTCCTCTATCATCTTCATCTCTTCTTTTGTATAACCATTTTCTAAAAATTCATCTATATGAGGAAATACATTGTATTGAATTGGATAGGGGTAAAATTCTATATTTCCCTCTTCTAAATCCCTAAGACCTCCTAAACCAGATCCTGATACTGATTGATAAGTAGAGTAGATTACCCTTTTAATCCCATATTTATCATATAGGGGCTTAAGGGGCAATACGGATTGTATAGTTGAACAATTAGGATTGGCTATTATTCCCTTATTAGCCTTTATATCATCAGGGTTTACTTCAGGTACTATAAGGGGAATATCCTTGTCCATTCTAAATACACTGCTATTATCGATTACTTGTATCCCTTTTTCTACTGCATATGGAGCAAATTTTTTGCTTACAGTTCCTCCAGCAGCAAATAAAGCTATGTCTATATCCCTATTAAAGGATTCTTCTTCTAATTCTTCTACTATATATTCTTTTCCTTTAAATTTTACTATACATCCTGCAGATTTTTTAGAAGAAAATAAGAACAAGTTGTTAATGGGATAATTCCTTTCTTCTAATATTTTAAGCATGGTACTTCCTACTAACCCTGTAGCTCCTATAATTGCAATGTTAAGCTTTTTCATATTATATCCCTCCATTTTTATTAAAAGCATTATATATGGATTTTATAGCCTTTTCAAAATCATCATTTTTGATGCCTATTATTATATTTAATTCACTGGACCCTTGGGTAATCATCTCTATATTTACCTTCCCTTGGGCTAAGGCTGTAAATACTTTCGCAGATATACCTCTTGTCTTTATCATCCCTCTGCCTACTACTGCAATAAGGGCCATATCCGTATAACAAACTATATTGTCTGGACTACAATATATCCGTATTTCCTCCACAATTTTATTTAATTTAGAACCAATTTCTGAATTAGGTACTATTACCGTAATAGAGTCTATACTGGAAGGCATATGTTCAATAGTTATATCATTGGTTTCCAATACGGACACAAGTTTTCTATAAAAACCCTTGTCAATGCTCATTAGAGTCTTTTCTACGGATATGGCTGTAAAGTTCTTTTTTCCAGCAATTCCCGTTATAGTTCCTATATAGCTTATTTCTGAAAAATCATCTATTATCATAGTTCCAGGGTCCTCTGGAAAATTGGTATTTTTAATATTTATTGGTATGCCAGAGTTTTTTATGGGAAATATAGCCTCTTCATGAAGTACTGGCGCGCCCATATAGGAAAGTTCTCTAAGCTCCTTATAAGTAATCCTTTCAATTGTCTTGGGATTTTCTACTATAAAAGGATCTGCCATTAGAAATCCTGATACATCGGTCCAGTTTTCATAGAGCTTAGATTTTACTGCATTAGCAATAATTGAACCGGTGATATCTGAACCTCCCCTAGAAAAGGTCTTTATTTCCCCATTAGGTTTACTTCCATAGAATCCTGGAATCACAGCATAGGAGACTTCTTTTAAGGCTTCTCTAACCTTTGTTTCTGTTCCTTTTTCATCAAATTGACCGTTTTCATCAAATAATATAATTTCCTGGGAATCAATAAATTGAAAACCTAGATATTGGGATAATATTATACCATTTAAATATTCTCCACGACTTCCACAGTAATCTTTAGAAGCGCCATCCTTTATTTGTTCCTTTATATGGCTTAATATTTTATCTATTTCTATTCCTAGTTTTAAATCTCTACATATATCTAAAAATCTGTTTTCAATTATATTATAAACCTCATCAAAGTTTAATCCATGGGATGCAAGTTGATAACACATATATAGTAAATCCGTCACTTTATGATCCTTTGAATTTCTTTTTCCTGGTGCTGAAGGTACTACATATCTTCTATTGTTATCTGATTTTACTATTTTCTTAACCTTAGCAAATTGAGTTCCGTCGGCTAAAGAACTTCCTCCAAACTTCACCACTATTATATCTTCCATCCTATATCCCTCCAATTTTTATAAAAAAAATACCCGTCCTTAATAGGACGAGTATTACTCTCGTTTCCACCTAATTGCGAATTAAGTATAGTTAATAGCTGTAACGTAAGCCAACGCAAATCCCTACTAGATTTCAGGATTGAGCTCATAGGGGGTTTTCAATTTAGTGTGTCAAAGAAGTCTTTCAGCCGATGAACTTCTATCTCTATTGACCTTAAAAAATCTACTCGTCCTATTCACCGCTTTGCAATATTTTATAGCTTTAATTGGAGAAAGTCAAGTTTTTTTAAAAAATCATACTGGCATTCTTGGTGTTCATAATAAACAAGAAGCCCTAAACTAAAGTAACTCTTGTTTTATTTTATCAACAAAATCATCTATATGCTCTCTTGCATATTTCTCAGCTCTATCTCTATCTTTTTCCTTTATTGCCTTTAAAACCTTACTTAAACTATCAGTAAACAAATCCATAGTATCAAAATAGCGTTTAGAATAATGCCAAAGTCTTTCCGTATGACTATGTAAACCAAGGAGAATCTCTTGCAAACATGGATTCCCACTACTTAAAAATATAATATCATGGAACTTTTGGTCATCAATAATCGCTTTTTGATAATCTACATCTATATCATAAGTTTTAAATCTATCAATTATGCTTTCCAATTCTTTAACTTGTTCATCAGTAATTCTATCAACTGCTAGTTTTGCTGCAAAAGGATCGAGTATACGAGTTACTTCAAAAACTGATTTCATATACATGAAATCAATTGGCGCAACCTGGGCACCAAACCTTGGTATTATATTAAGTAACTTATCAGTACTTAGTTGATGGAATATTTTCCGTATAGGTGTTCTACTAATATTAAACTCATCAGCTACATCTACTTCATTAAGTACTTCTCCAGGTTCATAATCTAATTTAATAATTCTTCTTTTTAGAATATCATAAATTTCCTCAGTTTTAATCTTCTTGCTCACAGTCATAACTCCTTATTGTAATATTTACTTCTATCATATCAGTATAATATTAATTCTGCAATTATTGAAGCCTAAATAAAATTATTTTTCAATACAAATATACCAGGAAATAATCCTAACCCCATAAACTTCCCACCACACAAATTGGACTTTCCTGGTATACAGTAAAATTTAATCTTTGTACTATATATTATATCATAAAAAAATAATATGTAAATATATTTACTTAATATTAGTTATGTGATATAATCTAATTTGAATAAAATATACAATAAAGGTTGAGAAATGTGGAGGATAACGAAATAACCATAGGCCAAAATTTAAAAAAAATAAGAAAGGACTTAAACTTAAGGCAATATGAATTAGCTGGTGATCAAATTACTAGAAACCTAATCAGTCTTATAGAAAATGATAGAACACCGATATACTATAATGTGGCTAATATTATTTCCAAAAATATAAATAAAATTATTCATGGAAAAGGTAATGATATATATATTCAACCAGAAGATATACTCAACCCAGAAAGATATGAAGCAAGAAAACAAGCTAATGTTTATATTGAAAAATTAAATCATCATTTGATTGAAAAAGACTATGAGTTTGAATTGGAAGAATTAAACGAAATTGAAACTTTTCTGAACAAATGGAACTTTATAGACAAGAAGGTAAAAGCTTATGAATTATTAGGAGACATTTATTATAATGCCAAGGATTCCAATAAAGAATATTACTATTATTTAAAAGCTTTAGAGGTTTCTTATGAATACCCATATATGAAAGAGCGCTATAAGATTATCCTAAAGCTAGTCTATAATTGTATTGTAACAAAGAAATTTGATGAGGCTATTAGATTATGTAATTTTGCTCTTTCTACTCAAGATGATATTCCTGATAAATATAAAGGTGTTTTTTATTATAATAGTGCATTAGCCTATTATAATAAAAAAGAATATGGTAAATGTTTGGAACAGCTAATAAATGCTAAATATTATGTAAGTCATGATAACCATAGAGAAACAAAAAGAATATTAGTTCTAGAAGGAATATGTAACTCAGAGAATGAAAATTATGATGGTGCTTTAAGAAGTTATAACAAATTATTAAAAGTAATTAATAAATTCGAAGATCCTGAAGAGTTGTGCTTAGCATATATTAATATAATTCAAATCTACATTGAGTTAGAAGATGATTCGAATATAGTTGAATGCAAAAACAAAATTTTAGGTTATCTAGAAAAATTAGATAATACATCTTTTTATTTACCTAAAATCTTATTTAGCATATCAAATATTTATTATTATTTAAAAGATTATGAAACCTGCGAGAAATATTTAATAGAAGCATTATCTTTATCTCAAAATCATAAGGACACAAGTCTCTTTCCAGACGTTTTTATAAGAACAATAGATTTTTACGCAGAAACAAAACAGCTTAATAAAATAGATACTTTAGTGAAAATCTATAGAAGAGAAATTTGTAACTTAAAAATTAATAAAGATTTTATTATAATACTTAAAATTCTATATAACTTTATTGAACAGAACAATAATTTAGATGCAAAACATTTAATTAAGAACTTATTAGATAGGGAGGTGGAAAAATGAACTTTAAGAGGAAACTAGCAATAGTTTTATCAGTTATTACTGTGATTACTTTATTAAGCACTGTTGCATTTGCAAAACCAATTCATGTACCACCAGAGCCAATTAGAGATTCAATAATTTTAGAATTTTAACCCAAGGCATATTTTTAGTATCAATTTTAATTAACTAAGTATAAAAAGTGTGACTTCAAATGTCACACTTTTTATATGGACTATTTTATTTGAAAGGTAAGCCACTGCCTAAATAGATATTTATATCTAGTTTTTCAGTAACTGCTTTTTTAAGCTTAATCATATCTTTGGTATCTCCAAATAGTATTCCACCAGTTAATTTATCCTCCGTAGTAAATAATTTATGATGGATATTTTTACTCTCTTCTTTGTATTCATATAATCTATCAAATTCTTTTATATTTCCTACTGAAAAAAGTTTAATATCTCCTATTGATAAAGATGTAAAAAATTTGGCTTCAGTATATTCTATGGCTTTGCCCGACATATTAGCTCCTGCAACTTTTCCTTGTTCATTTGCTGCAGTCCATAGGCCTATTATTTTCCCATCTATTTCCACCACATCCCCAGCTGCATAAATATTTTCTATATTTGTTCTTAAATATTTATCAACTATTATTCCTTTATTATATTCTATTTGGGTGTCTCTAATTATGTCTATATTTGGTCTGATACCTACAGAAAATAATATTCCATCAGTTTTGATTTCTGCACCATTATTTAATAATATTCCATTAACCTTATCTTCCCCTAATATTTCTTCTGCTGCTGAAGAAAGATAAATTTTAAAACCTTCTTTCAGTAGGTTTTCCTTCAACCTATCTGCTATATCTTCATCTAATTGTTTAGGCAATAAATATGGTGCAAATTCTACAATAGTTATATTTTTCTTCAGTTTTTTTAATGACCATGCAGCTTCTAATCCTAGAAGGCCACCACCTATTACGGCAATGTCATCACATTTATTAAAATAGTTTCTAATATATCTTAAATCTTTTAAAGTCCTTAATGCTAATACCCCTCGTTTAAACTTCCCAGCTATAGGAGGTATAAAGGGTCTACTACCAGTAGCTAATAACATCTTTTCGAACCCAATCTCCACTCCATCATCTAATCTTACTTTGGAATTCTCCACATCTATTTTTTCAACGATTTTATTTAGTAATACCTTTATATGATTTTCATCATACCAGCTATTTTTATTTACTAAGAATTCTTCATCTTTAAAATTTTGAGATAGGTATTTAGTTAATCTTAATCTATAGTAAGTATGATATGGTTCACTAGAAATCATAATAATACTACCCTTATTATCATTATTTCGTATTTCTTTTGCTGCTGAAAGTCCTGCAATCCCATTTCCTATAATTAAATATTTTACTCTCTCCATTGTTTTCCTCCTTGGGTTAATAGTTAGTTAATAATTACCCAAAGTGTCAATGTATTACACATAACCCTACAATTATCCATTGTCAAAACTATCTTTGTGCTTTAATTTCCAACCATATTTCATCATAAACTTTTAAGAAATCTTTAGGATCTTTAAATATTTCTACTTCTCCTATTTCCTCATCAGTAGGATATGCTACTTCACTATTTACTATATCCTCTGGCAAAAATTCTAACGCTTTATAATTAGCTGTAGAATATCCAATATAATCTGTATTTCTGGCAGCTATTTCTGGTCTATTCATAAAATTAATAAATTTTTCAGCTAATTCTTTATTATTTCCACTCTTTGGTATTACCATATTATCAAACCAAAGATTAGTTCCTTCTTTTGGTATTACATATTCTAGATTTTCATTCTCTCTTATCATGGCTACTGCATCCCCCGACCATACAACAGCAAGAGCAGCCTCTTCTCCAACCATTAAATCTTTTACTTCATCTCCCACATAAGCATAAACTAAAGGTTTTTGCTTAATTAATTCTTCTTTTGCTTCTTCCAATTCTTTCATCTCTCTAGAATTCATTGAATAACCTAGCTTTATTAGTGCCACAGCTAAAGAATCCCGTTGGCTATCAAGCATTAAAATTTGTCCGCTATATTTTTCATTCCAGAGTATATTCCAACTATCTACTATATCATCAACCATATTTTTATTATAAATGATCCCCATGGTTCCCCACATATAAGGTACTGAGTATTCATTATTGGGATCGAAATCCAGATCTAAAAACCTATCCTCAATATTGTTCAAATTTGGTACATTTTCTTTGTTTATTTTCTCCAGTAAATTTTCATCTATCATTCTTTCAATCATATAATCTGAAGGAAAGGCCACATCATAGCTGGTGCCTCCCTTTTTAATGCTTACATACATGTCTTCATTTGTTGCAAAAGTATTATAGTTAACTTTTACATTGAATTCCTTTTCAAAATCCTTTAATACATCAGGGTCTATATAATCTCCCCAGTTATATACATTAATAGTAGGTTTATTGCTACCACACCCAGTAGATAATAAACCAATTATCAATATTAAACCTATACTGATTAATAATTTTACACTTTTTTTCATATAATATCACCTCTCTCACTAATACTTTTAGAAGATCTACTATTTATTATTAATAGTAGAATTAGTAAACTAACAAACATCAGAGTAGATAAAGCATTTATTACTGGATTAATGCCTCTTCTTGCCATGGAAAAAATTGTAATGCTTAAATTGGTAACTCCTGCTCCTTTGTTAAAAAAGCTAATAACAAAATCATCAACCGATAGAGTAAATGCCAATAGAGCTCCAGTTACAATTCCAGGTTTTATTTCTGGAATTATTACCTTTCTTAATGCATAGAAAGGGGTTGCTCCTAAGTCCATTGCTGCCTCTGCTAAATGTTTATTCATCTGTTTCAATTTAGGCAATATAGATAATATTACATAAGGTATGCAGAAGGTTATATGGGATAAAAGCATAGTAATAAATCCGAATTCAATCCTAATAAACCTAAATAAGGTCATTAAAGACACTGCTGTAACAATATCTGGATTTAATACAGGTAAATAGTTTAAATTAAGCACAATCTTTTTGCTAAGTCCCGGCATACCATATATACCTATGGCTGCAAAAGTACCAATTATTGTTGAAATAATCGATGATAGTACTGCAATAAGTAAAGTATAATATAAAGCTTTCAGTACTTCTGCATCCCTAAATAATTCTATATACCATTTAAATGTAAAACCACTCCAAGTCCCCCTAGATTTTGAACTATTGAAAGAAAACACGATCAATACAATTATAGGAGCATATAAAAATAAAAATATTAAACAAGTATATAGCCTTCTTAGTGCTTTTCCTACCATAACCCTCCACCTCCCTCTTTCTGAGAGTCAAATTTTGCAGTAATAGCTATAGTTACAAGTATAAAAGCCATCATTATTATGGATATGGCAGAACCAAAATGCCAATCTCCAACCCATAAAAACTGTTGTTCTATTAAATTTCCTATAAGCATATATTGGCCACCACCTAATAGCCTTGATATTACGAAGGTGCTAACAGCAGGCATAAATACCATGGTAATTCCTGTAATTATACCAGGAATACTCAATGGGAAAGTTACTTTAGAAAAAACTATAAGCTTATTTGCACCTAAGTCTTCTGCTGCTTCAATTAAGCTTTTGTCTATCTTTATCAAAACCGAATATATAGGTAAAACCATAAAGGGTAAAAAATTATATACCATTCCTAATAGTACTGCCATATCATTGTATATTAGATTAAGTGGACTAAACCCAAGTCTTGTTACAATATAATTAATGAGACCGTTCTTTCCTAGTAAAGTTAACCAAGCATAGGTTCTTAATAAAAAATTCATCCACATAGGTATAACAAATAAAAGAATCATAATATTTCTTCTATTAGGTCTTTCTCGGGCAATAATCATAGCCATAGGATACCCTATTAGCAAAGTAATAACTGTAGACTTTAGGGCCAAACTAATAGATATCCATAATATATCTATATATTTGGAATCTAAGAATCGTTTGAAATTTTCAAAAGTAAATTGTAGATTCTTTATTCCACCTTCTTCACCAGTAGTAAGGGAAAACAGAAGTATTAAAGCTAAAGGAACCACTATAAAGATAATCATCCATAATATATATGGATAGGAAGTCCACTTCATCTTCATTCTTTAATCACCTTCCTCATTATGTGAATATTCTCAGGTAATATATTCATACCTATTTCAGTACCTACTGGTTTCATTATTGTGCTATGAATCATCCAATCTGCCTCTCCATCTTTAACAATCATTTCATAATGAACCCCTTTAAAAGTCACCGATACTACTATTCCACTTAATAAACCTTCTTCTAGTGGCACAATTTCTAAGTCTTCAGGTCTAATAACTACATCTATTTTTTCCTTTTTGTTAAAACCTTTATCCACACATTTAAAAATTTGCCCAGCAAATTCAACTACAAAATCTTCATGCATAATTCCATCCACAATATTACTTTCTCCAATAAACTTAGCAACAAAAGCATTTTTAGGCTCATTATATATATCAACAGGTGTCCCAATTTGTTGTATAATTCCTTTGTCCATTACTACTATAGTATCTGACATAGTTAAAGCTTCCTCTTGATCATGGGTCACATATACAAAGGTAATTCCTAATCTTTTCTGCATGTTTTTTAATTCTGTTTGCATATCTTTTCTAAGTTTTAAGTCCAAAGCACCTAAAGGTTCATCTAATAGTAATACCTTAGGTTCATTGACTAATGCTCTTGCAATAGCAACCCTTTGTTGTTGTCCACCGCTTAAAGAATCTATAGACCTGTTTTCGAATCCTTTTAGATTTACTAATCTTAGCATTTCTTTAACTCTTGTTCTTATAGCATCTTTTTCCATCTTTTTTATTTTTAAACCAAAAGCAATATTATCAAATACGTTCACATGTGGAAATAATGCATATTTTTGAAAAACAGTATTTATTTGTCTTTCATAAGGGGGCGCAGTTGTAATATCTTTTCCTTCAAATATTACTTTTCCTTCTGTAGGCTGTTCAAATCCTCCTATTATTCTTAGAGTAGTTGTCTTTCCACATCCGCTAGGGCCTAACAATGTTAAAAATTCATTTTTCCTAATGTAAAGATTAATATCATCAAGGACTTTTATCCCATCATATTCTTTTGATATTTTTTTTAAATCAATGGCATGAGTTTTATCCATCCTTCAAACCCCCTCCTTTTATATTAAAAACTTGGTGGTGAGCTTACCCAGACTATAACAGATTGGGTTTTACCAGCATTACTTAAATAATGGTTAGAGTTAGCTTTATAATAAAAGCTTTCTCCTTTTCTTACTTTATATTTTTCACTACCTAAATGAATAATTATACTTCCTTTTAACACATAACCAAATTCTTCTCCTTCATGGGGTGAATCTTCTTTAGTCCTACCCTCTGGCTCTAATTCTATAAGAATCGGTTCCATAATATTTTTTTGTGCATTTGGAACAATCCATTTCAGGGTGTACTTATAATCTTCATTTTCCGCAACAAAAGCATCATCTTTTGAAAAGACTATTTTTTCATCTTCTATTTCATTAAAAAAGTCTCTTAAATTAGTCCCTAATCCTTCCAAAATATCCATTAGAGTTGCTATGGAAGGAGATGTTAAATCTCTTTCTACTTGAGATATAAACCCTTTAGTTAGCTCACATCTATCTGCTAACTCTTCTTGGGTCAATGAATTTTGAACTCTAAGACGTCTAATTTTTTCACCAATTTTCACAATTATCCTCCTCGATATAAACTAGCCATATATTAAACCTCTAGTTTATAATTACTAAACTTCCAATTCAACTATTACATTATAAGCAAAATATTACTAAAAAGTCAATAGATTTTTAAAAATATATTATTTAATTTTAAATAGGATATATACAACGCTTCATCTAGTTTAATATTTTTTTGGTTTAATATATAAATCTTTTTACTTAATAAAAAAAACCAGCTTCAAAGCTGGCTTTTTTTATTATTTCTTTATATTTTCGATTATTATAATAGCTATTAGTAATAATAATGCTGATAATACTATAGTTCCTCCTGGAGCTAAATCTAAATAATAAGATAATATTAAACCTATTATTACTGATATTACACCAAAAACATTAGAGTATATCAGGCCTGATTTAAAACTTTTAGCAACTAAAAGACTTGTAGCTACGGGCAATACCATTAAAGATGAAATAAGAAGTACACCAACAATTCTTATGGAAATTGCAACTGTTAAGGCCACTAGTATAGAGAAAAAAAGATTGATAAATCTGTTAGGAACTCCAGCTAAATATGCACTTTCTTCATCAAAGGATATGTAAAATAAACCTTCGTAAAAAAGAACAATAGTAATAAAAACTATTATTCCCAAAACAATTACCAAAAATATATCTTGATTTGACACCAGGGCTAAACTCCCAAATAGATATGATAATATCCCTTGGGTATTGCCTAAACTAATTAAAACAGAAGCCAAACCCACTCCAGCAGATAATACTATAGCAAGGGATAATTCAGCATAATTTTCAAATCTCTTTCTTAAACCTTCTATTCCAACAGCTGCTATTATAGAAAATGTAATTGCAGTATAAACAGGGTATGAATTGGTTATCATACCAAAAGCTACTCCAGATAAAGCAACATGAGACAAGGTATCTCCTATTATCGATTGTCTTCTAAGAACTAAAAAATAACCTATTGTAGGAGCAATTAAGGCTATCATAATACCCATAACAAATGATTTTTGCATAAACCCGTAAGAAAGCATACTTTTCCTCCTAATGATTATGAAACAATATATTCATATTTTCTCCATAGACGTCCTTAAACATATCAATGCAAATACTTTGATTAGAATTATGCCCATATACTTTACCCTTAGATAAGCAAAGTATCCTATTTACCTTTTTTGATATAACACCTATATCATGGGATATCATTACTAATGTAATATTATAATCTTTATTCAATATATCCATTAAATTGTAAAATTTATTCTGGGAATCTAAATCCATTCCCACTAAAGGTTCATCCATAAAAAGTATTTTAGGATTATTAACCAATGCCCTAGCAATAAAAACCCTTTGCTTTTGCCCACCAGATAGATTGCCAATCTTTCTTTTTTTGAATTCTTCCATTTCAACAATTTGTAAGGCTTTATCAATTTTCATATTATCTTCTTTTTTCAACTTATTAAATAGACCCCTGTTTAAATAGAGATTAGCTGCAACAACTTCTTCTACTGTTGCAGGAAACATTTGATTAAAATCCCTAACATTCTGAGAAATATAACCTATACTTTTATAGTCATTAAATTTCTCAATTGGCTTACCCAGCAATTTTATAGAGCCTTCATCTGGTTTAAGTAACCCAACCATCAATTTTAGTAGGGTACTTTTAGCAGAACCATTAGGCCCAATAATTCCTACAAAATCCCCTTCTTGAATAGAAAAACTAACATTTTCTAATACTTTATTCGAATCATAACTAAAGCTTAAATTGTCTACTTTTACTATATATTTATCCATCTCATTCCACCAAAGCCTTTTTTAAGTTTTCAAGATTTTTTTCCATTATGGATATATAATCTTCACCTTTATTTTGTTCTTCCTCAGTTAGACCCTCTATAGGGTTTAATATAAGAGTCTTTAAATTAGTCTCTTCCGCAATTATATCAACAGTCTTTGGGTTAGCTAAAGTCTCTAAAAAAATATATTCATAATCTTCCCTTTCAACGATTTCTATAATATTTGCAATAGTTCTAGGACTAGGCTCCTGTTCTGGACTAATTCCAGCTACTGACAACTGGTGAAAATTATATCTTTCTGCCATATAAGCGAAAGCTGAATGGGATACAAGTATTGTATCTTTTTTCTTATTCTTCAGTTCATCCATAAATTGATTATCTAATGTTATTAACCTTTTGGATAATTCGTTAAAATTTTTTTCATACTCATCTTTATTTTTTTCATCTATTAGTATAAACCTCTCTTTAATCTTTTTACCAATAATATTCATATTTTCAGGGTTTAACCAAATATGAGGGTCTGAAATACCATTATCACTAATTAATTCTACCGCTTCGCTGGCTTTTAATGTTTTTTCTTCATCTACAATAGTACCTATAAGTTTATCTGCCCAACTTTCAAAATCAGCTCCATTATATATAAAAATTTCAGCTTGTTCTATTTCTTTCAATTGCTTCATAGATGGCTCATAATCATGAGAATCTACGCCGCTAGGTATTACCATTTTTAAATCTATATTAGTCCCACCTATTTCATCTGCTAAAAAATATAATGGATAAAAAGATGTATAGACCAATAGCTTATCCCCGTCTGATTCCTTTGATATATCTCTGGAAGAACATCCAGTAATCAATAATGTTATTATAGTAAATATTATTATTAATTTTTTCATATTTTCATCCTTCCTTACCATCTGCCTCCAGCGCCTCCACCACCAGATCTGCCTCCTCCTCCAGAAGATCTACCACCAGAAGATCTACCGCCTTTACCACCAAAGCTAGAGCCGCCAAACCTACTTCCTCTTAACAGGGAATAAGTTAAAAATCCATTAAAAAATCTAAAGTCTATAAATAAAAACATTATTATCCCAACTACCAATAAAATTTTGCCAAACTTATCAAATAAACTTATTCCCCCATAGGAATCGTCAAAATAATATAGTTCTTCGTTAATCCTTTCACGCCCCAATTCAATATTATATTCCCTCTCTACTTCATTGATTATTTCATTAAATCCGGATAATATACCTTCAGAATAATTATCTTCTCTAAAATAAGGTAATATAGAATTTTCAATAATATTTCCTACTTTACTATCTGGTAATGCTCCTTCTAAGCCATAACCTACCTCTATCCAAATCTCTCCTTCTTCTGGAGCGATAAGGATTAATAGGCCATTATCATATTCCCTACTACCTATACCCCATTTTCTAAATAATTCACTAGCAAATAATTTTATATCCATATTTTCTAAATCAACTATACTAGCAACTACTATTTGAGCTCCCGTTTTTTTATATAATTCTTTATTGGTTTCAACAATATAGTCTTCTATATCACTATCAATTATATTACCTTCATCAAAGACATAAAAAGAATAACTAGGTTCGGGTAGATTAAATTTGGAAGCTAACCCTACACTGCTATTAAATATCAATAATATAAATAGAAAAATGAATATAGCTAATTTTTTTCTCATCCTCATCACCTAGAAATTCACTTCTGGAACTTCAACATCTTCTGGACTTATCTCAAAATACTGTCTTTTCTCAAATCCAAACATTTTTGCTATTATATTGGTTGGAAATCTTCTTATAGTAGTATTAAAACTTTCCACTGTTTCATTATATCTCATCCGTTGAGTTGCAATTCTATTTTCAGTTCCAGCTAATTCATATTGTAATTCCGAAAAGTTTTCATTTGCTTTCAATTCTGGATAGTTTTCTACTACTGCATATAGATTTGTCAATGCCCTATTGAATTCTGCATTTGCTTCTGCATATTCATCAGGAGTATTGGCTGCATTAAATTTTGTTCTTGCTTCAGTAATGCCAGTCAATACTTCTTTTTCGTGACTTGCATAACCCTTAACTACCTCAACCAAATTTGGTATCAAATCCGCTCTACGTTTTAGTTGATTCTCAACTTGTGCCCAAGCACTTGTAACTTTTTCATCACTAACGGCTAAATTGTTATAACTCCCAGCAAATAATGCTACAATCATAATAATTATCACTAATGGAATTAAAAATTTTTTCTGCATTCTATATCCTCCTTATATTTGTAGTCTAATACACTCTCTATTATATTATAATATATAAATAATCAAAAGATTTGATTTTATAATAAAATAAAGCTGGTAATAAAATAATCCCAGCTTTATTTTTAACTAAACATTTTTTTATTTATGCTTTTTCAGTTACCCTTTCTTTTTCTTCTAAACTTTTGTTCCACAATTTATCTGCTGTTATAGCCCAATCTTTAGCAGCTTTTTCAGTTTTGCCAATTAAATCTTCTACATCTTCTCTATCTATTGGTTGGGTCGAATAAGCTTCAGATTCATTTACCATATCTTTTATTTTTTCTGGATTGTCCAGTAAAGGACATGGTCTTAGGTGGTTATGATTAAAAGGCTGATGTTCTTTATATTGCATAAATAATGGAGATTGTAATGCTTCAAGTAAACTAACGTTTTTAATATTTACATTTGAGTAATGAATGAAAGCACAAGGTTCTACATCCCCATTGGCATTAATATGAAGATATCTTCTTCCTCCAGCAATACATCCTTGTACATATTCTCCATCATTCCAAAAGTCCATTAAAAATATAGGCTTTTTAGTCCTTAAATCTCTAACTTGATGATACATATATTCCCTTTGTTCAGGTGTTACCATTAAATCAGTTACTGCATCTTTCCCTATAGGCATATACGTAAAATACCAACCAAACATACATCCTTTATCAATTAAAAAGTCTACATATTCTTCTTTGGCTATAGAATCAGTATTGTATTTATGATAACAGGTTGAGAACCCGAAAGCTACACCTTCTTTCTTAAGTAAATCCATAGCTTCCATAACCTTGTTATAGGTACCTTTTCCCCTTCTCATATCCGTTTCTTCTTCAAAACCCTCTACACTAATAGCTAACCCAAAGTTTCCTAATTCTCCTAACTTTTTGGCAAATTCTTCATCTACCAGAGTAGCATTTGTAAAGGATAGGAAAACACAGTCTTTATGTTCCTCAGCTAATTTAACTAAGTCGTTTTTCCTTACTAAAGGTTCGCCGCCAGAATATATATACATGTATATCCCTAAGTCTTTTCCTTCTCTTATTACTCTATCCAATAAATCATAGCTTAAAGCATCTGTTTTATCATACTCTGCTGCCCAACAACCAGTACATTTTAAATTACAGGCGCTTGTAGGATCAATTAATATGGCCCATGGTACGTTACAGTTATGTTTCTCCATTAGTTTATATTGAATAGGTATACCCACCATCCCTGAATTTACCATAAAGTTAATCATAAATTTTTGCCTTGTTGCAGGAGAAAGTTCATCAAAATACCTTTCAATCAGTTGATACCAGTTATTATCTGCATCATCTACTATATTTCTAAAGGTTTGAAGCATTTGCTTATGGTTTTCCCTTGCAATAAGTTTCTCAGCCCAATCCATTAGTTTAGGTAGATTTTCCATAGGATTCCTTTCAATATATTTAAGCCCTTCATTCATAACTTTAGTACTAATAAGTTGTTTTATACTTGCCATTCTAAATCCCCCTTTTAATTAAGCTTTTAACCCATCGATTAACAGATTTAGTGATTCTACCTTAACTTTTGCATCTAAATTGTTAGATGTTCTTTGCAATGTAAATGTTTCAATAAATGTGTAAATAGTCTCTGCTAAGCTTTTACTATCAATTGGCTTAATTTCTTTTGCTATTATTGCCTCTTTTATTAATTCTTCTATAACCATTTTTAATTCTTTAGTATATTCTTTTAATTTTTCCAAAGTGTCATTATTTTCTCTTTTCAAAACAAGCCATACTTCTAGCAATAATATAAAAGTATTATTATGTTTTTGCTCATCTGTCAGTTGGTGGATTATTTCTTTTAATTTCTCAACAAATGTTAATTGGTTATTTACAACAATTACTTGTACTTGACTTTTAATCTCTTCTAATGTTAAACCCATGGTGTGATAAAATATTTCATCCTTATTATTAAAATATTGGTAAAGGGTAGTTCTACCCATCCCACATTTTTTTGAAATATGAGATAGATTAGTATTTCGATATCCTCGTTTCGCAAATACAATTCTTGCTTTTTCAATTATTTCTTGCTTTTTTGATTCATAATCTACTATTTTCGGCAAATTAATCTACCCTCCCTCCTCTATGCGAAATAATTGATTTAATTATATTTTATCATATCCGACACTAGTGTCAATAAAAATCAGTAAATCTTTCTTTATCATTAAAGGGGGTATTTATGATTATTCTATATAATAAATTTCCACATTTGATACAGCTTCTTTAACTAATCTTTCTACATCTATTGCTTCTTCAGATTTCTCTATATCAGCTAGTTTAGGTTTAGTTACAGGATGTTTTGGTAGAAATAAAGTACAACAATCATCATAAGGAAGAATGGAAGTATCATAAGTTTCAATATCTTTTGCTATATCTATTATTTCTACCTTATCTTGACCTATTAATGGTCTCAATATGGGCATGTCTACTACCGAATTTATAACAGATAGTCCCTTTATAGTCTGGCTTGCAACTTGACCTAAGCTCTCCCCTGTTATAAGGGCATCTATATTATTATCTAATGCAATTTTTTCTGCTATTCTCATCATGAATCTACGAGATAATATGGTCATTTCGTCTTCAGGGCATTTTGCATTTAACTCTTTCTGGATTTGTAAAATATTTACACTATATAATTTAATCCTTCCTGTATATATGCTTAATATTTTTGCTAGTTTTTTTACCTTTTCTTCTGCTCTTTCGCTGGTAAAAGGATAACTATGATAATGAATTCCACTCAATTCAACGCCTCGTTTGGCCATTAAAAATCCAGCTACAGGACTATCTATCCCTCCTGACAATAACAATAATCCTTTACCATTAGTACCTACAGGCAATCCCCCATATCCTTCTATTCTTTCAGTATAAATATATGCATTTTGCTTAATATCTATGAATACATAGGTATCTGGATTGTGTATATCGACTTTCACGCCTTCAATGTTGTTTAGTACAACTCCTCCCATTTTCTTAGAAACTTCTGGGGATTTAATTGGGAAGTTTTTATCTACTCTATTTGTTTTGATTTTAAAGGTTTTTACAGGGTCTTTCATTTGTTTTTCTTTCATTATCTCTATAATAGCTTTTTCTATCTCATTAATGTCCTTTTCTACCCTTATACAGGGACTAATATATACAAGTCCAAATACTTTCTTCAATTTATTTATCATCATAGGAAAATTGTCTTCTGGTGCTTCTATATAAATTTTACCTTGTTCCTTATAGATTTTTGAATAATGTAATCCTTTAATAGCTTTTCTCATTCTTGATATTAGTTTGTCTTCGAAATATTTTCTATTTTTCCCTTTTAGAGCTATTTCACCGATACTTATGCTCAGAACTTTGTCCATTTCTATCACCTCATAGTAATTTGTCTAATCTCTTCAACTGCTTTTTTTAATATTTCTATAGTATAGTCTATATCCTCTTTCGTGTTTTCGTGAGAAAAACAAAATCTTATAGCCCCTTCTATTAATCTATCTGAAAGCCCTAATGCTAATAATACATGGCTCTTTTCTGTACCTTTTGAAGAACAAGCAGAACTAGTAGATACATAAATACCCTTGTTTTCTAAATAGTGGAGCAAAACTTCTCCTCTTACATATTCAAAGGAAACATTTAATATATAAGGTGAAGATTTTTCATTCATTGGACTATTAATGTGAATATTGTCAATCTCTGCTTTCAGTTTCTTAATAAGGTATTGCTTAATTCCATTGACCCATTTTTGTTCCTTTTCAAAATTTTTCTCCATCAATTCTACAGCTTTTCCTAGCCCCATTATGCCTGGCACATTCTCTGTACCAGAACGCAATCCTCTTTCTTGATTACCACCAAATATTATAGGATTTAAATTTAAATCTTTATTAATATACAATCCACCTATCCCTTTTGGTCCATAAATTTTGTGCCCACTAAAAGAAAATGTGTCTATACCCCAATCCTCTAGGCTAATATGAACTTTACCGAAAGCTTGAACTCCATCCACATGTATTAATGCTATTGACTCTATATCCCTTAAAATGTTTTTTATTTCCCAAATAGGTTGAATACTTCCTATTTCATTATTTACTTGCATTATAGATAGAAGTATGGTATCTTCTCTTATGCTTTCTTTTAATTGATCTAATGAAATTAAGCCTTCACTATTTACATCTAAATAAGTTACATCATAACCTTTTTCCTCATAGTCTTTTAGTATATTCAACACTGATGGATGTTCAATTCTTGTTGTTATTATGTGTTTTCCTAATCTACTATATTTATTTATTATACTTTGAATAGCCATATTGTTGCTTTCAGTGCCTCCAGATGTAAAGTATATTTCATCCTTATCTACTTTTAAAAATCTAGCTATATTATACCTTATATCCTCTATTTTTTTTTCTACAGTAAATCCCATCCTATGAAGGGATGAAGGATTACCATATTCTTCCCTTAAAACATAAATCATCTCTTCTATAACTTCTTCTCTTGGTTTAGTTGTAGAGCAATTATCCAAGTATATGTCCATGTTCAAAGTATCACCTCATCTAGTTTAGTATCCTAAATCCTCATCTATCAAGTATATGTTAATGTTTGATCCTGAAGTATTTTTATGTATAATAACCTCTACATTACATATTCTATCTGGAGAATCGCAATCACTACATTTCCCTGTAAATTTACATGGTGTATTAACATCTAATCTTTGAGCGTTTTTAGGTGCTGCTATGTTTTTAATCCTTTTCTTTGCTTCTTCATAATCTTTGCATATTTTATTCCTTCCTGCAATTATATATACCCTTTCATGCCCATAAAACATAGATGAAACTCTGTTGCCAACTCCATCCATATTTACCAATTTCCCGTCTAAGGTTAGAGCATTGGTACTTGTTAAATATACTTTAGAAGTATGAGCTTTTTTTAATTCTCTTTTCCTATCTTCCCCTTTCCAATGCCAATATGTTTCATTTCCTCTCTTAACAAAATCTTCATAAATATCTAATTCGTATAAAGTAATAGAGCCTCCTAAAGCTACGGATTCATCAATATCAATTGCCTCCATCAGCGCTTCTTTTGCCTCCTGTACATTTTGAAAAGTCTTTACTTGAAATCCATTCCGTTTTAAACTTGATTCTGCTAATAAGATTTTATTATTCATTTTAACCCCCCTAATATTATCTTCTATTTCAATAATAATTATATAGCATTTATAAACTATATTAAAGATTAAGTTTGTTATATATAGTTTCTTTTGAAAACATAATAATTTTTTAAAAAGGTGTTGCAAACTTTGTCGTAATTTGCTATAATTTAAAAGTGGTTATCCCCCTGGTAACCTCAAATAAGATCTCTATTCCCAATACCCCTTTTGAACGGTTTATTTTACATCCGTTAAGGATGGGAGGCCCCGCAAGGGGCTTTTTTCTTTTTTGTACTTTATTTTATTTTTTATGATAAAATATAATTATCATAAATTGAGGAGGCGTTTATATGACCTGTCCTAATAAAGTTGCTATTATCTTCACTGGTGGCACCATATCTATGAAAATAGACCCTAGAATTCACGCTGCCATACCTGCTTTATCTTCAGAAGAAATAATGGCTATGGTTACAAATATAGAAAAATTTGCAGAAATTGAAATAATTAATTTTTCAAATCTTCCTAGTCCTCACATTACTCCTGAAATGATGATAAAACTATCAATACTAACAAAGAAAACCATTATGAGAGAAGATATTACTGGTGTTATTGTAACTCATGGTACTGATACTTTAGAAGAAACAGCCTATCTACTAGATTTGACAATTGATTCAAAGAAACCTATCGCTGTTGTAGGTGCTATGAGAAACAGCTCCGAACTTGGCTATGATGGTTCCAGTAACTTATCTGCTGCCATTTGTACAGTTATATCTAAAAACGCCAAAAATAAAGGTGTTTTAGTAGTTATGAATAATGAAGTAAACGCTGCCAGTGAAGTCACAAAGACCAATACTTTGTCCTTAGATACTTTTAAATCCCCAGAATTTGGTCCATTAGGTATAGTAGATAATGATGAAGTAATTTTTTATAGGGATATTTTATCCAAAAAGCATATTGAAACTGAAAAGATAGAGTCAAAAGTAGCATTGATAAAATGCGGTCCTGGAATGAATTCTGATATATTTGATTTCTACATTGAAAAAAATTACAAAGGTATTGTAATTGAATCTTTAGGAAGAGGAAATATACCGCCTACCATGGTTTCTGGTGTAAAAAAATCTATAATAAAAGGGATACCAGTGGTTATGGTATCTAGATGCCCCACAGGACGAGTGTTAGATACATATGGTTATGAAGGTGGCGGTAAGCATTTAAGAAACTTAGGTGTTATTTTTGGCAAGAATCTTCCGGGACAAAAAGCCAGAATAAAGTTAATGTTAATATTAAGCATAACTAATGATTTTAATATTATTAGAGACCTTTTTGAAAATTGATATAGATAGATGTTACTAGTAACATCTATCTATGTTTACTTCTTTCATATAAACCCCTTGTTCTATTATTTAAAAAGCTTTCTACGTAATCAACTTTTTTTGTCAATAACTCCACATCCTTATTAATTTCTAACATCTCCATAGCTGCTACTCTTTTTTCCAATCCTTCTATCAAGTTATATATTTTTTCTAACTCTGTTTTCATTTCATTGTTAAATTCTAAAATCTTGGAATGTTCTTGATGATAGTCTGGAATGCCTTTTTTTTTAATGGTATTTCTATAGTATTATCTAAAACCCCGATACCTATAAAACTGATATCTGAATCAATCTTTCCAAAAGAATAGTTTAATATAATTCCTTCATTGTTCAGTTTATTATACTTGTATCTTACAATATCCTTTCCTTTTGATTCTTTCCATAAATAAATTGGACTCCAAGTATTGCCAAAGTCATCACTATATCTACTCATTACATTTTCATATTCAATCCATACAATCCATAATCGGTCTTCATAGTATATTAGTGTAGGGTCTTGCGGGTTTTCTATATTAGATATTTTCTCTTCTACTTCCTTTCTCAACAGAACATTATCATAACTATATCTTTCATATTTTACTACCAGATTTCCTTCTTCATATTGGCAGTAGGTCAGGTGTATTTTGTCCTTACCAACAACAAAATCTAAATATAATTTGTTTCTTTCATCATCAGTTAATCTAATTTTTTCTTCCCATTTTTCTTTATTTAAATCGAATTTTTTTATATAGATTTGTTCATCTCCAATCTTGTTATAGTAGGATAAAATAATCTCATTATCAGCTCTAAATATTTTTAATGGGTTTAACAGTTCTCTAACTTTTATTTCATCTACTTTGTTAGTTATCCATTCTCCCCCAGTAAAATAATGATGATAAATTCGATATTTTTTTTCAATCTTTGATGTCAATATAAAATAAAAAATATGTGGTTTATCATTATCCAAAATTATGTTTAAATAATAAACTTCTGGTATTGGTTCTTCTGTCAATTTAACTACTTCCATGTCTTTGTTCTTTTTTAAAAGAATTAATATTAAATCAAAAGATTTATCTTGGCAAATAATATATATAGTATCATTTTCATCAATGGAACCATCGTATTCTAAAAATACTTCTTTTGCTATAACTTTTTCATACTGTTTTTGTGTTTCGTAATTGAAATTGTATCTTGTTATTTTCCCTTTTAATAGTCTAAATACGTCAATGTTCTCATGGGAATCTGATATTAATAATAATTTGTCATTAAAATAAGCCATATTATCACCACCTAAATATACTTCTTCTAAAATAATATTAATAACTGAAAATAAATATTCCTGTTTTAACATGTAACAAGAACTATAACAGAAGAATATAATATGAGTGAGACAAGGGACTCAAGACTATTGAAAGGGGGAAAAATAATGAGTTCGAACTTTAGACCTGAAACAATAAGTTTAGGTATAACCGATAGATGTTGTGAAGGCGTTACAGGATGCGAATGGGATGGTACACTAAGAAATGTAAAGACTGAACCAATATTTGCTCAAAAAGTATTTGATGCTACATTAGTTAATTTGCAAGCTCTAAGCACCATAAACAATGTAAGGTTTACACCAAATTTAGGCCCAAATGCAAGGATAATAAGAATTCTAGATATTAGGTGTAAAAGATTCTTTAATCCTGAAAATATTAATGACCCACGTAATTTAGTTGTAGATCCAGAAACAGTCCTTTCAGGAGGACAATTTGTAAAAGATGGAAAAGGAAAACCAGTTGAAGTAGTGGGTCCTGATGGATTCATGTCTGAAAAAATTATTTTTGCTGATACCAGTGAATGCGATGAAGAAGGTAAAGGTACCCCAGTTTTTGGAACGCAAAGAGTAAGAATAAGAGGCAATGTATTAGTAGAAATAGATGTGGTTGTTCAAACACCTAGTAATAGAAGAAGGAATGTTACTTTGACTGCTAATGTTCCTATTACACCAGTAGAGCTAACTAACTTCTTTGAACTATGTATACCTTCAGTATTCAACTCAGCTTTCTTCCCAAGATTTGCTGAATTCTGCAATATACTTTGCGAAACAAGATTGGCAACTAATAGCATCACAAGGGATATAGATATTAATCCAGAAACAGGAGAGGTAAGAATCGATTTAATAATAGCTATATGTATATCCTGTGAAAAGAAAATTATAGTACCAGTTCAACTTTGTGTTCTATCTACTGGATTCCCAGAATTATCACCAGAAATATCTCCAATCTGTACTACATTCCCAACCTTATTCCCTAGACAAATTGACGAAAATAATGATAACAACGACCCGCCACATCCTAGACCACGTCCACGTCTTTCATTAGAAGCTGAAGAAGATGATAAAGACATTTATTAATAAAGCAAATAGAACAGGTTCCCTAAGGTACCTGTTCTATTTATTACTCTCAAATATTTTATTATTTAAACTTCTATCTATTATCTTTGATGCAAAATAAGCGGTAATAGTTGCTACAATTAACCTAGTAATAAAAAGCATCCATAGATTTGCTCCTACTGTTACAAAGATTAAAGTATCTTCAAAGATTGCATGGCATGAAACCAAAAATATAATCAACACATATAAATCTTTTTTCCTTAATTCTTTTCCATCAGTACTTTCTATTATTACACCAGCTCCATATACTAATCCAAAGATTAGTCCTATCATCATTGGAAAAACCGTCTCGTTGGATATATCAAAAAACCTAGATATAGGCTTTAGTCTTTTGGATATGGTTTCCAGTACATTTGAATCCTTTAAAATTTCCATAATTATCATGAGAGGAATAATTATCTTTGCCATATTTAAAATAGAGTTTATACTCCCTATAGAACTTTCTTTTAAATATGCTATTAAGTCCATTTTTTTACCTCCTATAATATTAGATTGAAAGTAATTCCAGATAATAAAGCTAATATTATCCTTATAAGCACTGCTACACTAGGGCTTACTCCAACTTTTTTAGCTACTGCAGTTTCTAAAAATAAGCTATGGGAAAAGGACAACATAATTGCTAAAATCGTTGCTTGTTTTGGAGTTAATGATAAACTTGCCATAGCACCTAATCCAGCATATAGATTGATAAAGTTTCCTAAAACCAGAGGTAGAGAAGCTTCACCTGGAAGACCAATAATTTTCATTACTGGCTCAAAAAAATTTGAGATTTTATTTAATATAGGAGTAAAGCCTAAAAAGGTAACAAAAAAATAAACAGGCACAACGATTTTAGCCAATTTCCATACAGTTATAATCCCCTTCCTAAACCCATTAACAACACTATCCTTATACATAACGCTCTCCTCATTTAAATATTATAAGGATATTATAGCATAGAAAATACCTTAAGTATATAAACTTAAGGTTATGCTAGTTTAGAACCTCTATTATTAATAGAATTAGACCATTTTCCACATTTATCTCCATATCTAGCTAATACTATTCCTTCTTCTCTTATTTCTACCACCTCACATATGTTGGAACAACCATCACATTCAAATCCTTTTACTTCGTAATTCATTTTAGACAAAGAAGTCCCTTTAAAATTAGTCTTATCTTTCTTTTTTACCTCCTCCTTTGCAAGTATAGCTACGCCAATAGCTCCCATTACATCATAATTTTCTGGTACGTATATTTCTTTTTCTAGTGCTTCTTTAAAAGCTTCTTTTATTCCTGCATTTGCTGCCACACCTCCTTGGAATAAGATAGGAGATAATATTTCTTTTCCTTTCCCTACATTATTCAAATAATTTCTAACCAAAGCATCGCATAATCCTCTTGCAATATCTGGTTGATTATGACCAAGTTGTTGCTTGTGTATCATGTCAGACTCAGCAAATACAGCACATCTTCCTGCAATTCTTACGGAATTTTTTGATTGTAATGCTAGATGTCCAAAATCACTAATATCTACTCCTAATCTTATAGCTTGCCTATCTAGAAAGGATCCAGTACCTGCAGCACATACGGTATTCATTGCAAAATCTACAACAATTTTATCCCTAATAAGAATTATTTTAGAGTCCTGTCCTCCAATTTCTATTATAGTCCTTACATCGGGGATAAAGTTTAATCCTGCTACTGCATGGGCTGTAATTTCATTTTTTACTATATCTGCTCCTACTATTATATTTGCCAAATATCTTCCACTACCAGTTACACCAACTCCTAGAATCTCAATCTTACTAAACTCCCTTTCTATTTCTCCAATACCTTCTTTTAAAATCTCGATAGGCTTCCCTTGGGTTCTCAAATATCTTTTATAATGTACGTCATTATTTTCATCCATTAATACTATATTGGTACTAACGCTACCTACATCAATGCCCATGTAATACTTATCCATATTTTACCTCCTCTTTTCTTCTTTTGAGTAAATCCACAAAGGCTTCAAGCCTTGTTAGATAGCCAGCTTCACCCGTCATTTCATCCAATATTAATGTCATAATAGGGAAGTTCAAATCTTTACTCACAGTATTTAATATACTTTTAGCAACAATTTCAGGCATGCAATTTAAAGGTAAAAGTTGGATTACTCCATCAAAACCTATGTTTCTAAAATATATAGCTGAACCTACAGTTTCCCTTCCATGACCGCCTACCAAAGTTTTTAAATATGGTTTAGCCAATTGATGTTTCTTCCTTTCGCTCTTTGAACCAAAAGGAAAACTTTTAACATGGTGTTCTAACCAAATAGTTGGAGTCAAAGACTTTTCAACTAAAACACCCATATGACCAAGTTTTCTTTCTACTTCTAAGTTTACAAAGGGTTCTATAACCGTGTATATCTCCCCTATTAATCCTATTCTAATAGGGACATGCTCTGGATTTGTTTTTACTCCATTTAGTCTTTCTATGGTTTTATCCATAAGTGCCATCATTGCTCTTTCTCCATATGTTTCTTCTACTTTTCCATAATAGTCATCAATAATCAAATCTACCATATAGCTATCAACTGCATAAGCTCTTTTTTGGTTAGACAAATGAATAATATAGTCCGCCTTTTTAATAAGCTCCCAACCTAACTTACCTGCAGCAAATATATCTTTTACATTGGTTACTTTGAACGTTTTGTAAATATTGTCCCGTAAAGGTTTCCACCCTTCCCCAATTGGATCAAACACTATAAAATCTATATCATATCCTAGATCCCTTAATATATTTTCCTCTAATATAGAATAATATCCAAATCTACAAGGTCCACAACTGCCAGTTAAAAGAATAGTATCTGCTCCCTTTTCTATACTCTCTAAAAAGTTTCCAATCATAATTTTTAGGGGTAAACAAATAGTTTCTTGGGAATACTTGGTTCCTGTTTCTAAAGTTTTTCTACTACATCTTGGTGGTGGAATTACCTCTTGGCCTAACTCTTCAAAAAAAGCCTTTCCTGCAATATATACATTACCCATGTGTGGAAAAGTAATCTTCATTATTATCCCTCCACTCTAACATATCTAGAAAAGCTTCAATCCTCGTATTGATACCGGCTTCGCCTGTTTGTTCATCGATTGTTAGTAAAGTAAAGGGTATCTTATACTCTTTAGCTTTTCTTTCTACTAAATCCATCAATACAGAATCTAACCCGCAACCAAAAGCAGAAATATAAATAATACCATCAATTATTTTTCTTTCAATTAATGAAAAAGCAGCTCCAACTATTTTTTGACCATGAGTCCAAAACATCCTCTTAGACAACTTTGAAGCATAGTATCTTGTTGATATTTCTTCAATCATTTCTGCTGTAATAACTTTTATTTTTCTTTTTTTTAACTTTGAAGCTATATTCATGTTAATATATTCATCGTAAATGTTGTAAGAATGTCCTAATAATAGTATCTGTCTTTTGTAGATTTCTTTACTCCCTTTAATATTAAATGATAAATCATCATATAACCCAACAGCATTAATTGGTATGACCCCACGAGACATTAATTTAGTATATTTGGAAAATTGGTTATAAGCTTCATTATATGCTCTGTGTATTTTTTTTGAACTTTTTATAAAATATTTGCCTGTATATAGAATTGACTTCTTTAAGTTATTATTGGATTTTCTCAAATTTATTTCCGTATCAATTATATGAGGCAATCCTTCCACACTATGTTTCACCATATCTGGTAATCCTAAATGTTTTGGACAACAATACTCCCTCATATAAATACTAATAAATTTTGGAATAAATATATAATCTACTTTGTCTTTTAAATATTCTACATGACCATGAAATACTTTTACTGGCAAACACGCTTCATCTACACAAGCATGAACTCCCTTATTCAATATATCCTTATTAGTTTTCGGAGAGGTTACTACTTCTACATCTAGATTATTAAAAAATTCTTTCCATAATAGATAATAATCATAATATAGCATTCCTCTCGGTATACCAACTTTATTTTTCATATCATCCCTCCAGTTCACATTAATCTATTATTACCAAAAGGATGTTAAAATATAATAGACATAAAAAAAGAAAGGCTGTTATTGCCCTTCTATGTATTCATCCAATAAATAATTAACTGCATCTAAGGTAAAAAGCACTTCTTCGATACTAATAGCTCTATCATCTAGAGAGTACTCTATATAGGTAAAAAACTCTCTTATGTTCTTAAAAGGTAATTGAAGTATAGATAATAACCTTCTCATCCTAATTTTCCTTTCTAAGTTAGACATTGTAGATATACTTCTATTTATATATTGAATTAAATTATCTATTAATTGTATCAAATAATCTTTCTCTACTATTTCATATTTGTCAGGATACAATAAATCCAACCTAGTAAACTTCATATCATTATAATAAGTTAAAACTTTTCCAGTAAATAATATCTCTTTATTAAGATTTTCATCATTAAAACCTTGTCTAGTTGATGCTTCTTGGCTTGTAATTTCTAATTTTTTTATACCATTTAATAATCCCTTTTCCAGTGTTGTCAACTGGCTATCACATGTTTTTATTAAGGAATCCAGTAATTTTTCATCTCTATTTTGATAATATTCATCCCATTTTTTAAAATTATCTCTTATTTTAAGGTTGATGGGAATTTCTTTTTTAGTCATATATATAACCATTAATCTGTTAAGAATCACTCCTAAATCTCTTATAAAAATACTCCACTTATTGATTTCTTCCATTAATTGAACAATATCTTTAGTAATATTCTCTATTTCATCTAAGGACTTAGATTTTATATTTATATTTTTATACTTTTGTATATTAGTAAAATAATTATCAAATACAATACCATAGTCTCCAATATATCTACTATCGAATATAGTTTTATATTCCTCTATTTGGGTTTTTACCACATATAATGGATAGTTGCTAAAATTTCTAATTAAAGTAGATTTAATTAAGTCAAAATATTTATATTTACTCATTCTAAAGGGTATTATGCTCAATATATTGGAAACTATAGACATAAAAATAATATCATTAGATTCTGCACTATCTAATGCTCTTCTAGTCCTATTAATTAAGGTGTTAATTTTAATTTTATCTAGATTAACATCCTTATAATCTACTTTAGATATTGTCTTCATTATATGGTAATCTATTAATTCTTTTATATAGGAAATCTCAACTTCATAAGCATTTAGCGCCATTGCTAAATCATATAATTTCTCTCTAGTATCCAATAATGTATTTATTCTCTCTTCTATTTCTTTTTCTACCATATCTTCATGGAAATTCATAAAGGAATTTATAATTACATTATAACTATTAAGTATAATCTTTTTTTCATCTATATTATTTCTATCATCAAAATAATTTTTGACCTCTACTAATTCAATAAGTTTTCCAATTCTACTAGAGAGGTAATAATATGACATGTTTCTTATATAATAAAGTTGAGCATCGTTTAATTCTATTATTATAGACTTCAATTCTTCATCTGTTAATTTTGATATATCTAAATCATCATCAAGTTTGCTCCATTGATTCATTTTTATACTCCTTTCAATAGATTCTAGAATATTAATATGATAAGATCAACATATAGTTTTAAATATAGGATTATTATATCATATTATAGAAAAAGGGAGAATTACATATGGAAATATATAAACATTTGTTGAAATCTAAGAAAGTTGTTGATAATTATTTTAGAGAAAAAAAATTGTGTTTTTTAGATATAGAAACTACAGGCTTAAGTAGAAAGTATAATCATATTTATCTAATAGGATTAATCTATTTTGATGAAAGAAAAGATAATTGGTATTTGACACAATTCTTTGCAAATCATACTGATGAGGAAGAAGATTTATTGAATAAATTTAATTCCTTTATTGAAAAGTTTAATCTAATTATTACCTATAATGGTGATAGTTTTGATATTTATAGAAAGGTTAGAGTTGAAAGCCCATATATTGATATAAAAAATTTAAAACTAAAAACCATTGAAGAAAGTTTAGGAATCTTTAGGGAAGATGAATATTCTGGAAAAGACTGTATCAACTTTTATTACCAATACATGAGTAGAGGAGACTTTCTATTAAAAGAAAAAATTTTAAAACATAATTATGATGATCTTTACTATTTAGTAGATATTCTTGATTTTTTTAAACTTATTGATGATATGAAAACCGTATCAGTTAATTTTAATAATCATAAAATGGTAATTAAGATTAAAAATATTATTATTAGTGGAGATGTTTTTAATATTTCATGCAATACATCATTTATAGACGAAAATATAAATATTGCTTATTACCAAGAAGGATTTAATATCATTTGGCAATCTACTTCCATGACTATTGATTTAGAAGTGCAAGAAGGACTTGTAACCCCTACTAAAAAAGCTATATTTCTCAATAAAAAAATTTTCCCTTATAAATTTCAATTAAAAGACCTTTCTCAATATATGGTACCAGATAATATTATTCTTTTAAAAGTAGAAGATAAATATGTAATGGATAATATTAAAAATATAATAAAGAAACTAGTTTATTATGTAAAACAACAATAAAAAACAACAGACCTTTCCTACAAAGTCTGTTGTTTTTTTATTTATATTTTTGGTGGGCCTTCAGGGACTCGAACCCCGGACCTACCGGTTATGAGCCGGGCGCTCTAACCGACTGAGCTAAAGGCCCCAAGTGGTGGGCCTGGGTGGACTCGAACCACCGACCTCACGCTTATCAGGCGTGCGCTCTAACCACCTGAGCTACAAGCCCATGCCGCTTATGCGGTATTTTTAACTTTATTTACACTTCACAATTTTCAACCCAAAGGGTTGAAACTGGTGGGCGCAATAGGGCTCGAACCTATGACCCCCTGCTTGTAAGGCAGGTGCTCTCCCAGCTGAGCTATGCGCCCCTATCTCGAATGGCAGGGGTGGCAGGACTCGAACCCACGACATTCGGTTTTGGAGACCGACGTTCTACCGCTGAACTACACCCCTTTGTTATTATCCCTCACCTTGAATGTTATTACATGGTGCCCAGAGGCGGAATCGAACCACCGACACGAGGATTTTCAGTCCTCTGCTCTACCTACTGAGCTATCTGGGCGTGGTGGGCCTTCAGGGACTCGAACCCCGGACCTACCGGTTATGAGCCGGGCGCTCTAACCGACTGAGCTAAAGGCCCCAATATTGGCGGAGAAGGAGGGATTTGAACCCTCGCGCCCCATTGAAGGACCTACTCCCTTAGCAGGGGAGCCTCTTCAGCCACTTGAGTACTTCTCCATGTAAACTAATGGCGGAGAGGGTGGGATTCGAACCCACGTGGGCCGTAAGACCCTAACGGTTTTCAAGACCGCCCCGTTATGACCTCTTCGGTACCTCTCCAATATTGTTCTATCTAGATTACAATATATTTTATTAAGTTCATAATTATAATGGTGACCCATCGGCGACTCGAACGCCGGACACCCTGATTAAAAGTCAGGTGCTCTACCGCCTGAGCTAATGGGTCATGATAGTTTAATTAACTACAGTAAAAGTTTTGTTTTTCCATTGACCTTTGTGGAACGGACTAAGCGATTCACACCAAATTGAAAAACACAATTTGGGTTCTCTGCTTATACCGCCTGAGCTAATGGGTCATGATTAATGGCTGGGGCGACAGGACTCGAACCTGTGGAATGCTAGAGTCAAAGTCTAGTGCCTTACCGACTTGGCTACGCCCCAACATTATGGTGCACCTAGGAGGATTCGAACCCCCGGCACACGGATTAGAAGTCCGTTGCTCTATCCTACTGAGCTATAGGTGCAATTTTATCTCCTATTGTGGACACCCCTGTATTTATTAGAACCTATTATTTATAATGTCTTTTCTAATGGAGCGGGTGAAGGGGATCGAACCCTCGCAACCAGCTTGGAAGGCTGGGGCTCTACCACTGAGCTACACCCGCATGTAATAGTAAATGCCATTTGTCTTTCAAATTTCGTTAGCACTCAGTTTTGCCTGACTAAGCGATTCGCACCAAATCGAAAAGCCTGATTTGGGCTCTCTGCTTATACCACTGAGCTACACCCGCATGTAATTGTAAATGCCATTTGTCTTTCAAGTATTGAATTTTTTATTAAATGTTTCACAGTAATCTATTATAAACTCTTTTGCTAATAAAGTCAATAGGAGACAAGCTTTTAAAATTATCCTTTTTAAGTAATATTAGCAAATTAAATTTATATGGTGGAGGAGACTGGATTCGAACCAGTGAAGGCTTAGCCAACGGATTTACAGTCCGTCCCCTTTAGCCAACTCGGGAACTCCTCCATTCATTTAATGGAGCTGGTGAGAGGACTTGAACCCCCAACCTACTGATTACAAGTCAGTTGCTCTGCCAATTGAGCTACACCAGCATAAATATTAAATTA
>NZ_PPXX01000064.1 GCF_021655075.1 Clostridium sp. Cult2 | reverse complement strand
ACTTTTTAATTGTCATTTATTTTAGCTATATTTTAGCTATAGATAAATTTTATAACAGTTTATTATCTTATAAAGAATACTCATAGTTGGACTTAGCTAAAGAGTAGTATAATATATTTATAAATATTAATTAGGAGGTTTTAATAATGAATATTGAAGTAGATGCAAGAGGACAAGCTTGTCCTAAGCCAGTTATTATGACAAAAAAAGAGTTGGATAATATAAAGGAAGGTATAATAACTACAATTGTTGATAATGAAGTGGCAAAGGAAAATGTTTCAAAACTTGCAAAAAGTTCAGGTTATGAATACAAAGTCGATAAAAAAAGTGATAATGAATATTATATACACATAACTAAAGGTGAAGTTTCAGAAGGAGCTAATGTGTGTATACCAGATACATTTAAGGATATGACTATAGCTTTTTCATCTAATACTATGGGTGAAGGCTCAGAGGAATTAGGAAAAATCCTAATAAAATCTTTCATATATACTTTAACTGAAGCAACTCCCTTTCCTTCTACATTGATATTTTATAATGGAGGAGTTCATCTAACCTGTGAAGGTTCAGAAGTAATAAAGGATTTAAAGAAGTTAGAAGCTGAAGGAGTAGAAATCATATCCTGCGGAACCTGTTTAGATTATTTTGAAATAAAGGATAAACTTCAAGTAGGGGAAATATCAAATATGTATACAATTTATGAAAAATTGAAAAATCCAATGAATACAATAATCCTAGGATAGGAGAGTATGTTATAATGAAATATAGACAGTATGGGATTATTACTTTTAAATCCACCCATTATGCAATAAAAGGAGATTTAGTATTTAAAGATAAGGACATCGAATATAGAACTATACCAACTCCAAGAGAAATAACTCATAGCTGTGGATTAGCTATTAGATTTGATTTAAAGGATCTGGATTTAGTAAAGGATATAATACAGGAAAATCAACTTGATATAGAAGGTATATTCAAACTTATTAAAAATGATGAAGGTTATAAAGCTGAAAAGTTAAACTAACAATGGAGGTATCTATGAATAGGGTATTAAATTTTGCAAATCAATTTTTAAAAAATAAAGATGGAAATTTAAACATACTGGGCAAAGGGTTAAAGATAATTATAGTATTTATTGCAATAAGAATACTGATTAAAGTATCCTATATTGTTATAGATAAAACTGTAGAAAGCAGAAAAAGAAGGATATTTTCCGTTGATGAAAAAAAGATTAATACCCTAACCGCTGTTCTAAAAAATATTATGAAATATGTTTTATACTTCATCGGTACAGTTATAATACTGGATATGTTTAATATAAATACTAATTCAATTTTAGCTACCGCTGGGATAGGTGGCTTAGCTATAGGATTTGGTGCGCAGTCCCTTGTAAGGGATGTAATAACAGGCTTTTTTATTCTATTTGAAGATCAGTTTTCTATAGGAGATTATGTTAAAATAGATAGTTATGAAGGGATAGTTGAGGAGCTAGGGGTAAGGGTAACCAAATTGAGAGATTTTTCTGGTGAGCTTCATATTATACCTAACGGTAATATAAAAATAGTAACTAATAAAACTAGAGGAGCTATGCGAGCCCTTGTAAAAGTTAGCATAGCTTATGAAGAGGATATAGATAGAGCAATAAAAGTATTAGATGAAGTTTGCAATAGATTAAAAGAATCTAATGAAAGCATTGTAGAAGGTCCTACCATATTAGGGGTAACGGATTTGGCAGGGTATGGAATTGGCCTAACCATAGTAGCTAAAACTAAGCCTATGGACCAGTGGAGTGTGGAAAGGGCTCTTAGAAAAAACATTAAGGAAGCCTTTGATAAGGGAAACATTCAAATACCATATCCTAAAATGGTAATGTATGACAATAGGTCTTAGGAGGGATTTATTTGATATTGAAATATGAACTTGGTGATATTGTGACCTTAAAGAAACCTCATCCCTGTGGAGAGAATAAATGGGAAATAATGAGAACTGGAGTGGATATTAAATTAAAATGTTTGGGATGTAATAGGCAAATATGGATACCTAGAGTAGATTTTGAAAGGCGTGTAAGAAGGATTTTAGTTGATGACAAATGGATTAGCATAGTTCATTATAAGGGAAAAGAAGGAGTAGAGTAGAAAGCTATTTTCTGGATTATTTTTACCAGAAAATAGCTTTTAATATTAGACAAATTATCCTTTTAATAGTAAACTATAATTGGTAGAATTAATTTATAGTTTTTATAAAAACGTTTATAAATCTTAGGAGGTGTTTTAATGGCTTTAAATTATGCAAAAAGAATGGACAATATTAAAGCTTCTGAAATTAGGGAATTACTTAAGCTAACGCAAAGACCAGAAGTCATTTCATTTGCAGGTGGATTGCCAGCCCCAGAGTTGTTTCCCGTGGAAGAGTTGAAAAAAGTAGCTAAAGAAGTATTAGAAGAAAGTGGAACTGCTGCATTACAATACGGCCCTACAGAAGGATATGAACCATTAAGACAAAGAATTGTTGAAAGAATGGATAAAGTAAACGTTAAAATCAATGTAGATAATATCTTGATTACAAGTGGATCTCAACAAGGTTTAGACTTTGCTGCAAGGATATTTGTCAATCCAGGGGATGTAATTATCTGTGAAAGCCCCAGTTATTTAGGTGCAATTAATGCTTTTAAAGCATATGAGCCAAAATTTGTTGAAGTAGAAACTGACGATTATGGAATGATAATGGAAGATTTAGAAAAAGCTCTTAAACAAAATGATAATGTCAAGTTCATCTACGTTATACCTGATTTCCAAAACCCATCAGGAAAGACTTGGTCTTCAGAAAGAAGAAGAAAACTAGTAGAATTAGCAAATGAATATAATGTAGCCATAGTAGAAGACAATCCTTATGGAGAATTACGATTTGAAGGAGAAATACTTCCTGCTGTTAAACACTATGATACAGAAGGAAGGGTGATTTTTTTAGGGACTTTTTCTAAAATATTTTGTCCAGGCCTTAGATTAGGTTGGGTAGCTGCTGATAAAGAAGTACTAAATAAATTTATTATGGTTAAACAAGGAGCAGACCTACAATCTAGTACCATCTCCCAAATGGAAGTAGCTAAGTTTTTAGAAAAATATGATATAGAAAAACATATTGACAAATTAAAGAAAGTATATAAAAAGAGAAAAGATTTAATGATAAAAACTATGGATGAAGAATTCCCTGAAGGGATTAAATACACTAATCCAGAAGGTGGGTTATTTACTTGGGTAGTATTACCAGAACATATAAACGCAAGGGAATTAGCAGTAAAAGCTTTAGAAAAAAATGTAGCCTTCGTTCCAGGAGGTTCTTTCTTCCCTAATGGTGGTAATGAAAATACCTTTAGAATGAACTATTCCAATATGGATGATGAAAGAATAGTTGAAGGTGTTAAAAGATTAGCAGAGGTATTAAGAGAAGTAATTTAATAAAAAACTCCCCCTAATCAGGGGGAGTTTTTAGATAGGCAG
Organism: Clostridium sp. Cult2; assembly: GCF_021655075.1. Lineage (GTDB taxonomy): Bacteria > Bacillota > Clostridia > Tissierellales > Tepidimicrobiaceae > Schnuerera. The sequence continues at coordinate 3,816 of NZ_PPXX01000064.1, read as the reverse complement.
TTGTATTACAATTTCTGTACCTTCATCTATTTTACTAGTCAATGAAATTTTACCATTATGGTATTTTACTATATGCTTTACAATGGATAATCCAAGACCGGATCCCCCTACTTTCTTAGAACGACTTTTATCTACCATGTAAAAACGTTCAAAAACTTTATCCTGTTCATCTTCCGGAATTCCTACTCCAGTATCCTTCACCTTGATTTCACAGAAATTATTTTTTTCTTCTAGAAATACGTCAATTTTTCCATTGGGTTTATTATATTTTATGGCATTATCTACTAGATTATATAATAAATCCTTAATCATCCTTTTATTTCCGCGAATTAATATTTCTTCAGTTATAGTGTTCAACGTTAATCCTTTACTATTTGCTCTAATTTTCAATTGGGGAAGTACTTCATTAGCAATATCTGATATATTTATAGATTCCATTATTATATTTTGGGTTTCATCTTCAATGCGAGTTAAGTTTAAAATTGAATCGATTAAATCTAAAAGACGAGTGCCTTCCTTATGGATTATACTAGCAAATCTAATAGTATCTTCTTTATTTACTTCGCCAGTAGATAACATCTCAGCAAATCCGTTTATTGAAGTAAGAGGGGTTTTTAACTCATGGGATACATTAGCAGTAAAGTCCCTTCTAGATTTTTCTGCTTCTTTTAGTTTCAATATATAATCTTCTATTTCTATTTTTTGAATTTGGATGGTCTTCAAAAAAGGTTTCAATTCGCCATAAACTTCTACATCTTCCATTTCTTCTCCAGAGAGGATATTTTCGATGCTTTGAGTTGCTACAGATATAGGCTCTATAATTTTAGTAGTTAGTATATTAGCAACTAGATAAAGGGCTATTAGAATAAATACTAAAACTCCTACTGTAACGGGAAGAATAGACAAAATCTTAGAAGTAAAATCTACATATCCTAGATTAATATCGGAACTATATAAATCATAAAATAGAAAAGCGATAATACTAGAAGTTATGATTGCAGTAATAGTTGCAACCATGGCTAGATTAAAATAAATCCTCTTTTCCATAATTAATCCCCCAGTTTATAACCAACATTCCTAATGGTTTGAATATATTTTCCTGCATCTCCAAGTTTAAGCCTCAATGTTCCAATATGAACATCTATTGTCCTTGTTTCTCCTTGAAAATCAAAACCCCACACTTCATTCATTATCTTATTTCTTGATAAAACTATTTCCTGATTTTTCAACAAATAATATAGTAATTCAAATTCTTTATGGGTTAATACTATTTCTTTACCATTAACTGTAACCAAGTATTTTTCATAGTCAATAGATATTTCTCTAAAGGTTAATATTGTTGTTTTATTTTTCCTTTTACTACGGCGTAAAACCGCTTTAACTCTAGATATTAATTCCATTATACCAAAGGGCTTTTCAATATAATCGTCTGCTCCCATATCTAAGGATTTTACTTTGTCAAATTCGCTAGTTTTAGCTGTAAGCATTATAACGGGAATATCTGACGTTTTAATATTGGATTTTAGCTTTTTCAAAATAACATATCCATCATCACCTGGAAGCATAATATCTAAAATAATCAAATCAGGAATAGGATTCTCAAACAAAGTTTGACCATTTTCAAAGCCTGTAGCTTCAAATCCATTATTATTAAGGGCATAAACTACTAATTCTCTTATACTTTCATCATCTTCTATACAATATATTAAAGACATTCAATCAACTCCTACCATGTATAATGCTCTCCTTTTATTGCAAAATATACCCATTCTGCAATATTCTGAGCATGATCACCTATCCTTTCTAAATATTTGGCTATCATTAACAAATCGATAACCTGTTCTTTAGAATTCCTATCTTCCCTAACTAAATCTACTAGCTCATTTTTTATTATATCAAATAATTGGTCTACTGTATCATCATATGAGATTACTTCCTTAACAAGTTCTATATCTTTTCTAACAAAGGAGTCTATACTATTTTTAACCATTATTATTGCAGCTTCAGCCATTTGTGGGATATGAATAAGCTCTTTTAGATAGGTTTCATTGGCAAGTCTAATGGATATTTCTGAAATATCCGCTGCCTGGTCTCCTATTCTTTCCATATCCGTTATCATCTTCAAAGCAGCTGAAATAAGCCTTAAATCTTTGGCAACAGGTTGTTGCTGAAGCAATAATCTTAAACATCTTTGTTCAATAGTCCTTTCCATATTATCTACTTCCTTATCATTTTCTACTATTTGCCTTGCTAAATCTACATTTTGCTCTTTTAGGGCTGTTATAGCAGCCCTAATAGCACTTTCAATTAAATTGCCCATTTCTATCAATTCATCATTGAGTAAATCTAATTCTCTATCAAATCTATTCCTTATCATACTTATCATCCTCTCCATTTATTAACCAAATCTACCCGTTATATAATCTTCTGTACGCTTGTTTTTTGGCACGGAAAACAGTTGAACTGTTTGGCCAAATTCAATTAACTCACCATTTAAAAGAAAAGCGGTTTTATCGGAGACCCTAGTTGCTTGTTGCATATTGTGGGTTACTATTACTATGGTATAATTTCTTTTCAACTCTTGAATTAGATCTTCAATTTTTGCTGTAGAAATAGGGTCCAGAGCTGAAGTAGGTTCATCCATTAATAACACTTCTGGCTCAACAGCAAGAGCCCTTGCTATGCAAAGTCTTTGCTGTTGTCCCCCCGAAATCCTAAGGGCATTCTTTTTAAGATCATCCTTTACTTCATCCCAAATGGCAGCAGCTTTTAGGCTTCTCTCAACAATTTCATCTAGTTTGGATCTATTTTTTATTCCATGGGTCCTTGGACCGTAGGCAATATTATCATATATGCTCATTGGGAAAGGATCAGGTTTTTGAAAAACCATACCTACCCTTTTTCTCAGTAGATTAACATCAAAATTTTCAGCATATATATCTTCTCCATCCAGGAGGATATCTCCTTGGATTTTACATTTTTCAACTAAGTCGTTCATACGGTTTAGGCTTTTCAATAAAGTAGATTTTCCACAGCCTGAGGGTCCTATAAGGGCTGTTATTTCGTTTTCGTTTATATTCATATTTATACCTTTTAAAGCATGAAAATTACCGTAATATAAATTCATATTCTTTATAACAAATTTATTCATTTTCATTCCCCTTTGTCAATTTATTACTTAGTAAAGTAGATAATCCATTTACAATCAATATCACGATCAATAAAACAACTCCCGTTGCATATGATTCTTTCACATGAAGGCCTTCCGTAGAAAGTACATACATATGAAGGGCCAAAGTACGACCAGATGAAAAAAGTCCTTCTGGAATTTTTGTAGCAGTTCCTAAAGTAAATATCAATGCTGCCGTTTCTCCAACAATACGACCTATTGAAAGTATAATACCCGATAAAATTCCTGGCATTGCTACTGACAGGACTATTTTAAAAATAGTACGTAGCTTTCCTGCACCTAGGGCAAAACTAGCTTCCCTAAGGGAATCGTCTACAGAAAGCAAAGCTTCTTCCGTAGTTCTGATTATTAGAGGTAGTACCATAATTGCAGCCGTTAAAGCCCCGGCCAATAGAGAATATTTAAAATTAAGCCTTATAACAAAGAACAGCATACCAAATAATCCATAGACTATTGATGGGATACCAGATAGAGTTTCAGTTGCAATTCTAATGATTTCCACTATTTTATTGCCTTTTTTGGCATATTCCACTAGATAAAATCCAGTAAATATACCTATTGGTGTAGCAATTACTAGAGTTAAAAATATTAACATCAAAGTAGTAATCATAGCAGGAAAAAGGGAT
>NZ_PPXX01000063.1 GCF_021655075.1 Clostridium sp. Cult2 | reverse complement strand
TCTTGATTCCGTAGTATCATTGACCGGATAATCTCGGTCTATGTCAAGGTAATCAAAAGTTTCTGCTCGTGTACAGGCCAAAGCTTCTTGTTTGGTTTCGCCATAAAATAATTTCAATCTGCCTTTTCCTGTTAGGTTTTTAATAATTACCTTTCCAAAAGTTTCTTTTTCGAAATCTAAAAGCAAACTACGATCTTTTTTTTGAACAATTTTAGCCGCGATAGGTAAATATTCAAGACTAAAAGTGGTAGGTGGGTATAAAGGTTCAATAAAGTCGCCAGAAGCAGCTTTATAATAAGTATTGTCTTGGTTTGTTACTAACCAATTTTCATCCGTAAAAACAGAATTTCCCTCTACTAAAAGCGATGGAAATGTGTTATAATTTTCAATCAAAAATTCCAAAGAATGTTTTCCTTCGGGCAGTTCAAAATTCAAAGGGTCAAAATCATATTGAATTATTCCATCAATTCTAACATGAAACCTACCGTTAGCAAATATTCGAATAGCTTCAGATTTTTCAATCTCATATGTTTTTCTAAAAAGAACAAGTCCGTAAGGAGAATCAACTCTCCAAAACGGAGGATAAGGCTGTCCTCGCTCCTGTCTTTTACCGGAGATTTCGGTATGTAGCCAAATTTCAAAATCTCCAGGATACCAAATCCATTTAGCTTGGCAAGCATTATCACTTTCCATTTTTATTGCTTTATGCTGAGAATAAGCGATACTTGTTAGACTACAAAGGGATATAGCTAAGATTGTCTGTAGTACAAATTTATTAATAATATTTTTCATAATTGTAAAAATTTTTATTTATTAAAAATTCAATCATTTATTTAAAAAATTTAAAACGCTATATATTTAAGATCATTTTTGTTTGTATAATTAGTATTTTATACTTGAAATAGTTACAGGACC
>NZ_PPXX01000062.1 GCF_021655075.1 Clostridium sp. Cult2 | reverse complement strand
CCATATCCGCACCCCAAGTCAAGAACAGATTTTCCTTCTAACGAAGGAAACAAAGGTTTTAATTGATGCCATTCACCAGCAGCTTTTAACCCCTCTTTATCAATGACAATAACATTCCCTTGTGTTTCTTCAAGAATTGCTGATCGCAAACTCGTTTTCCCTGACCCTGGTTGCCCACCAAGTAAAAAAGCGGTTGGCGATTCAACCGCTTTTTTTCCTTGAACCAATTCTTCTAAATTATCATTTAAGCGATTTTCAAATTGTTTGTCAGTAAAATTGACTATATTTGCCATATTAAGCCACTTTCTCTTTATTCAAAACTTGTTTTGAATAGCGATTCATTGACCGCCAATACTCATGAACGGCTTGTAATTCTTCTAAAGAATAATCAAAAAGATTTACACGTTTTGCAAGCTTTAATTGGTTTAATAAATTGACTTCCAATAATTGAGAGTCATTTTTATTTAATTCATGATTCAAAACATAGTTTAATACTCGATTATAAACGCTTGCCGATAATTCGTTAATGATCTCTATTTCAAATGTTTTTTCATAAGTAACTGCCATTTCATTTTCACTCCTTTTAAAGTTTGTCAGGTAAATATTTCCGAATATATTCTTCTAAGGCTTTATCCATAACTTCTTTTACGTTTCCGCCATTCTTTGCTGTTTCGATTTTTATAATATGGTGCAAGTCAGCACGAACACGAACCGTCTTATCCCCCATAATATCTTTTTTTGCACTGATTGGTGTATCATTTCGTTTTGCTTTTTGTGCGCCTAAATTTCCCACAACCACTCACTTCTTTCTATTTCTTCTTACTCTTATTTTATCATCAACAATCACAAATCACAAGTGATTTGTGATTAATCACTTGTGATTTGTGATTCTATTCTTTTTCGTTTTCTAATTGAATGATTCGCTCAAGCATTTCAAAAAATACGTTCTCATACATAGATAAAATCAATATATCCCTTTTCTCCGATTTTTACAACGGCATTGTAGGACTTTCTATCTTTCGTTTTGATTCCTTTTACCAGGGTTTCTTTTCCCTCTAGTAATTCTTTTACATTTGTTTTGGTGAGTTTTTTCTTTCTAAAATGTTCAGCTAAAGTGAAGGTACATTCAGGATAATTTGAACAACCATAAAACGATTTTTTTAATACAATATTGTTGCCACACTTAGGACATTTTCCTACAAGGGGTCCCGAGCGCTTAGTGGGAATTTGTACCCCTTATCGATACAAATTCCCCGTAGGCGCTAGGGACCTCTTTAGCTCCTTGGAAGCTGTCAGTAGTATACCTAATAATTTATCTACATTCCCTTTAGTAACGTGTAACTTTCCAAATTTACAAAAGCGACTCATAGAATTATTTCCTCCCGTTAAATAATAGATAACTATTAAAAATAGACAATACTTGCTCATAAGTAACGGTACTTAAATTGTTTACTTTGGCGTGTTTCATTGCTTGATGAAACTGATTTTTAGTAAACAGTTGACGATATTCTCGATTGACCCATTTTGAAACAAAGTACGTATATAGCTTCCAATATTTATCTGGAACATCTGTGGTATGGCGGGTAAGTTTTATTAAGACACTGTTTACTTTTGGTTTAGGATGAAAGCATTCCGCTGGCAGCTTAAGCAATTGCTGAATCGAGACTTGAGTGTGCAAGAGCAACCCTAGTGTTCGGTGAATATCCAAGGTACGCTTGTAGAATCCTTCTTCAACAATCAGATAGATGTCAGACGCATGGCTTTCAAAAACCACTTTTTTAATAATTTGTGTGCTTAAATGGTAAGGAATACTCCCAACAATTTTATACCTCTGTTTGTTAGGGAATTGAAACTGTAGAATATCTTGGTGAATTAAAGTGACACGAGTATTCAGTTTTAATTTTTCTGACGATAAGTTGAATAGATGACTGTCTAATTCAATAGACGTTACCTGTTTACTTATTTTAGCCAGTTTCGTCGTTAAATGCCCTTTACCTGTTCCAATTTCGTAAACGGTATCGGTTTCTTTTAAATTCAATTGTTTTATTATTTGGTTGAGTACTTTTTCACTCGTTAAAAAGTTTTGAGAATATTTTATATTTTTGTTCATGTAATCACTCCTTCTTAATTACAAATTTTTAGCATCTAATTTAACTTCAATAGACTAATAACAATGTTTGGTCTTGCTTCACTTTGTGCTTGTCGGAAGCCTAAATAGTAACTGCGTTTTGCTTCGTGTCCGTCTGGCAACCGCTCAAATTGTTCATCAAGTTCTGATACACCTTCTTCGTTATAGCGTGGATCAAATTCTTCTAAAAAGTCTGCTTCCTCTACAACTTTAAGCTCAAACCCATTGTTCAGCAATCCCATTATAATCTGTGTAAGTGTGTGATGTTGTTTTACTACATCACATCCTAAA
>NZ_PPXX01000061.1 GCF_021655075.1 Clostridium sp. Cult2 | reverse complement strand
GTATCAAATTTGAAAAATTATTATCTAAATTAAATCTAAATTTTCTTGTCAGATCAGAGTAATCAAACTTACTTAAAGCACAAAATTTATTACAGTCTCGTGTTTGTTTATTTTTCAAATATCAGCAAATCGCCTAATATCATCAATATTGTCTAAATGTTTTTTAAGCACATCAGTACTACAATATGAACTTAAGAATTCTTCATCTTTTATTTTCCATGTATGATTTTCTTTAGAAGGATGTCTGAAATAAACATGATGATATCTACTAGATGAATATACTTTTATGCCTTTTTTAATGCAATCATTGCAGAAATGTACATCTTCAGTAAGACTTATATCTCGAAAGCGGACTTTGTCAAAGACTTCCTTTTTAAATACCAAAGTTGAACCGTTAACGAACTTTACATATTTATTTTCTTTTCCAGGCTCTCTTATGGATAAGATTTCACTTGCAACAAAGTAAATTAAAGTAGTACCTTTTCCCACAACTTTAGCGTTGGTGCTGTTAAAATATTGAGTTGAATCCGATAAATACTTAGGACCATAATAGTCATCATCATCAAATTTTGCAATAATATCATATTTAGCCCTATCCACTCCAAAGTTTAAACATTTTCCTAAGGAAATTTTTTCATCTAATTTAAATACTCTTATATAGTCATATTTGGATGTTGTTTCTATCCATTCCTTTTCATCAATATTATTATTGTTTATTATTATAATTAGTTCCTTTTTTTCGTAATCTTGCCTTATAAAGTTTTCTAAGATATTGCTTAGACTATAGGGTAAATTAGTACAGGTTATTACAGATACACTTAGATTACTTCTTGTTTTTAACTGTTTCATCCTTTTTTTTATATAATCTTCAACGTATTTACTATAAGAATTTTTCATATACACTCCCCCTATAAGCATGGCCGTAGAGCTACTTTATTTTCAAAACATCTTGCATAATCCTATATTCCTATATTATGACTATGTTAATAAATAATAGTTGTTACCCAATTCTTATATTTTTATATGGATAAGTAACATTCTGTCTTAAATGAAATATATTTATATTAAACCATGAAAGATTTATTGGATGATTTGGTATATATTAAGATTTCGTACTATAAATATTAAGTATAAAAAACAACTATGGTTAAAGAGGGGGTATTAATTTGAAAGGGATAATATTATGCGGAGGAAGAGGAACTAGGCTACAGCCTATTACCTATACAGTACCAAAACAATTAATCCCAATAGCTAATAGGCCATTATTAGTCTACACTATAGAATTGCTTTTCAATTCAGGCATAAGTGAAATTGGAATAATTGTAAATAATTACAATAAATCCATATTTCAAAGTACATTAAGCAAATATTTTAATCATGATTTTCAATATATAATTCAAGAAAATCCTCAAGGTATTGCCCATGGTCTTTCATTTGCTGAAAAATTTGTAGATAATGAAAAGTTTGTTATGGTCCTTGGAGATAATTCCTTTGATACTAGTTTAAAAGAGTTTGTTGTAGATTTTATTACTAATAAGAAAAGTTGTAAAATTTTATTAAAAGAAGTAGATAATCCAGAAAAATATGGCGTAGCCTATATAGGGAATGATAAAATAATTAATTTAGAAGAGAAACCAAAAAGAGCTTTTAGTAATTGGGCCATCACAGGTTTATATGCTTTTGATAAAAATATTTTTAAAGCCATTAAAGAAATTAAACCTTCTAGTCGTAAAGAATACGAGATAACCGATGCAATAAAATGGCTTTTACAGAATGGATATGATATAGATTATGAAATACTAGATGGCCATTGGAGGGATGTAGGAAGCCCTAAGGATGTAGTAGACGAAAATGCAAATAGATTATCTTATATTATTAATAATATAAAAGGAGAATTGATAAATTCTCATGTGTCTGGCAAGGTTGTCCTTGAGGATGGTGCGGTTATATATAATAGTATAATCAGAGGACCAATAATAGTTGGAGAAAATTCCATTATAAAATATTCCTATATAGGTCCATATACATCCATAGGAAAAGGCGTAAATATAGACAAGTCAAATATAGAAAATTCTATAATATTTGATGATTGTACCATATCTGGGGTGGGAATACCTATAGATAATTCTATTATTGGAGAAGGTTCAATAATTAATAAGGAAAAAGGGTTAAAAAAGGCAAATAGACTTGTAATAGGTAAAAGCACCAAATTATTTTTACCTAATATATAATATTTTTGCAATTATTGTGTGTATTCGAAAAAACAAATTATATGGAGGGGGAGCCTTGGCCAAGAATCCTGTAAATAAATCTTTAGATAATTTTATTCATAAAAATAAGAAAAAACTAACGAATTACTATGAAAAAAACTTTAGTACTAAAGATTCTAGTGAAAATTATGGCGTATCTATAATAATGGTTACAATGCGACAAAATTGTATGCAAAATATATTTGATAATTATAAAAGACAAGACTTTGAAAAGAAGGAAATGATACTAGTATTAAACAATAATAATCTGAATATAAATGAATGGCTAGATGTAGCAGAACAATATGAGAATGTAACTGTCTTTCAATTAGATGAAAAAATTACCCTAGGGAATTGTTTAAATTTTGGAATATTATATTCTAAATATGATTTTATCGCTAAGTTTGATGATGATGATTATTATGGGCCAAAATATCTTTCGGATTTAATTAAAGCATTTGATATTGTTGATGCTGATGTAGTTGGTAAAAAAACTTCTTTTGTCTATTTTGAGAAATCTAAGACATTGGCAGTTCGCAATCCAGAAAATGAGAATAAATATGTAAAACATATGGATGGGCCGACACTTTTGATACGAAAAAAGGTTTTTAACAGAGTTAGATTTGCTAATATACCTCGTGGAGTGGATACACAGTTTTCAAAAGATTGTGTTAAAAATGGTTTTAAAATATATTCAACTAATAAATATCATCATGTTTACGTAAGGCATGATTCTTTAGATAAGCATACTTGGAAGATTAAGGATGAGGATTTATTAAAATACTGTATAATAGTAGAGAAGGATGTTAGGGATTATACCACATTTGTTAATATATAATATGAAACTGTAGAAAACTATAGATGAATAGTTTCCTACAGTTTTAATTTTAATCCTATCCAAATATTCAAAAACCACTTTATATTAATAAGAATCATAGCCTCCAATAATTATATCCTAAGAATTCTGCTTCATTTTTATCAAAAATCCCTTTAATATCAATTAGTACTGGCTTTTTATCTAAAGCATACATAAATTTAATACTATTTAATGTATATTTATAGAAATATTCATGAGGTACAGCAAAGATTATAGCATCAACGGGGTAAATTTCTTTTTCATCCCAAAGTTTTATTCCATATTCATTTATTACTTCATCTGGGTTTACAATGGGGTCTACTACTTTTATATTAATGTCATATTTTTTCAATTCATTTATAATATCCACAACTTTCGTGTTTCTAATATCTGAGCAATTTTCTTTAAAAGAAAAGCCAAGAATAGCTACATTTGTATCCTTTAACCTTTTGCCAGATTCTATAAGTTTATTAATAGTGTTTTCCGCTATATATTGACTCATAAAATTGTTTATCTTTCTACCAGTAAGAATTAGATTAGGACTATATCCAAATTTCTCAGCTATATATGTCAGGAAGTATGAATCCACACCAATACAATGTCCACCTACCAATCCAGGTGTGAAATCGAGAGAATTCCATTTAGTAGAAGTTGCTTTTAGGACGGATTTTGTGTCTATATCTAATTTATGAAGTATTATGGATATTTCATTCATTAGAGCAATATTAATATCTCGTTGTGTATTTTCGATTACTTTTGCTGCTTCAGCAATTTTAATATTTTCAACTCTATAAGTTCCAACTTTAATAATTAGATTATAGACTTTATCTATAATATCTAACGTCTCACTGTCCATACCAGAAACAATTTTAACTATGTTTTCTAATCTATGAATGTAATCACCTGGATTAATTCTCTCTGGTGAATATCCAATTTTAAAATCAGGACCGCATTTTAGGCCTGATTCTTTTTCCAAAATGGGTACACATATTTCTTCAGTAACTCCTGGATACACAGTGGATTCATAGATTACAATGGAATCTTTTAATAGATTTCTTCCCAGCATTTTACTTGCTTCTATGACATGTTTTAAATTAGGTAGTTTGTTCGGATAGATAGGCGTTGGTACAGCTATTATATGAAATTTAGCCTCTCTTAATCTATTTTCATCTGATGTAAATAAAACTGTAGTATTATTTAGTATATCATCTCCTACTTGTTTTGTTAAATCAATACCATTTTTATAATTGTTAATTTTATTAACATCTATATCAAAACCTATTACATTTGCATATTGAGCAAAACTTACAGCCAAAGAAATACCAACATATCCTAATCCAATAATGGATATTTTTTCTTCTCTATTGATTATTTGTTCAAAGGATATCATATACAACCACCTCGATTATTAGAATTTATTAGATTCCTTTCTCATGTAATACAATATATTCAATATGAAGTAGTTGTGATTAGATAAGCAAAATTAATTATTTGCCATCCTATACCTCCAATAAATGCAGTTAAAGTATTTAAATTCTATATATCATCTTTACAATTTGAAATGCTTCTGCATATTTAACATTTATTTGAAACCCTCTAAAACTTGCTCTTCCATAAATTGCATTTACCCATCCATTGCCAAACTTTTTTACCTGAGATTTATGAGCCATTATACTTTTGATTTTAATTTCTATAGTATCAGTTATATCTACAAAATAATTACTATTAAAAGCATAAGGTATGATTCCACCTGGTATAATAGGCTCAAAGAAAAAAACATTAGCATTATTTTTTCTAGAAGAAGCTAAGACTATTTTTGATACAGCTTGATGATCTTGATGGGAGTCATATTCCCAACATGTATATATCTCATCAGGTTTATATTCTTCAATAATCTTGTCTAAACTCTGTACAGTTTTACGGTCAAAAGTAAAATTATATTGATTGTAATGAAGATGTTTAATATCAGCTCCGAGTATGTTAGCAGCATCAATAGATTCTTGAATTCTTATATTATTTAATTCTCCTCCAGTATCGGTAAATTGCAGAATTAAAACTTCATGTCCATTTTTAGTCAATTTAGCTATTGTACCTCCCATTTGAGGTTCAATATCATCTGGATGTGCACCAATTACTAAAACCCTCATATCCATTGCCCCTTTTTCTAATTATACGGATAATTATTAACTAAATGGATTCCATTATATATTTTGTAGCTAGGTGAGCACCATTCTCAAAAATATTTTTTGCATTATTTCTCATGCTTTGATTGGTTATAGGATTTAATATTTTAGAAACCGCCTTTTGTAATTTTATTGAATCAAAATCTCTAAAAACTAAGCCAGTATCCAGTTCTTCAGCAATATTAGCTCTAGCAATCTGGTCGTCAGTTCCCGTTGTACTGGTTGGGAACAGTATGGTTGGAACTCCAAAATATATTGTCTCATGAAAAGTATTGTATGAGCCATTAACAATAGCGAAATCAAAGGCGTTAAAATAAATTGAATTTGGATAATCTCTAATTATGAATATATCGGAATCCACATGATATCTTTTATGGGCTATTATTGATTCTCCTAATACAATTTGTAAATCATCTCTATCCTTTAAGACCTTTATGATTTTATAAATTAAGCTATTTATATCTTCATATAATCCTTCCCCTAATTGGATATATACTGTTTTCTTATTAGAATCTAGGTTCCACATTTTTAATACAACTTCTTTAGGTAGTAATTCTTCTTTATAGGAGTAGATTATAGGAGGACAATAGCGAAACTTGCTATTTCTTTGTAAAACATTAGTATTTCTGTTGGCTTCCCCAGGTACTATGATTAAATTGAAGTAGCGTTCTCGTTCAATAACCACTTTTGATTTACCTGATTTATGCATTCCTCTTTGAATCCATATAGCATTTGATACTCTTGATTTCTCTATTGCATTAATTAGGAAAACATATGGATATACGCCATCGAATACTAAGGTATCAATTTCATGTCTATTGATTATTCTGATTAACTCCTCTTCAAGATTATTATCTATATCTTTTTGAGAGATATGTTTAGAAAAAAAGTTCATAGACGGGAAATAATATGATAAAAACCCTTCTTTTTGAATTATATTTAAGGCGAAACTAGTAGTAAAAAAAACTATTTCTACCTTAGGGTACATTTCTTTTAATCTTCTTGCTACTGCTAAGGTACGGGTTACATGACCTAAACCACATCCATTTGTTGGCATGAATAGAATTTTGTTAACAGGTCTATTTTTGTTTTGTAATATTTTTTCTATGACTCTTTTTTCAGCAATTGCATTGTAAGAATTTATTCTTTTTTCGTTATTTTGATTCATAAAACTCTCCTCCATTAATATATCTTTCCAAAATTACAACATTGATATATTTATCTAGTATAATATATGAATTTTAAACAATATTGGCCCTATATATGATTTCTAAAATCATGGGTTTCACAAACTTTTATACATCCTTTCAAGAAATAATTATTATTAATTTTCCAAGTATGTGTATTTTCGTCATTTCTAATATACACAAAGTTATCTTTGTTGGTTGAAAATATTGTAAAACCATTTCTAATACAGTCATTACAGAAGGCTATATCTTCGCCTAATGTTTTATTTTGAAAGTTCACTTTTTGAAATACTTCCTTTTTAAATACTAAGGTAGGACCTTCAACCCTAGAGGTATATCTGTTATCTTTATTAATATTTCTTATAGCTAATATTTTTTTCTTAAGAAAATAGACATAAGTGGTTGCTTTTCCTATCACATCTGCATTAGTAAAATAAAAAGGCTTTACCATATCCTTTAAATAATTAGGGCCATAAAAATCATCATCATCAAATTTTGCAATAATAGGGTAGATGGATTTGGACACCCCATAGTTTAGGCAATTACCCAAGGAATACTTACTATCTAAAGCATGGACTTGTATGTTTTCATATGAAGAAATATATTTTTCCCAATTGTCTATATCAGGGTTATCATAATTAAGAATAACGATTAGTTCCTTTTTGTCATAGGTTTGAGATATAAAATTATCTAAAATATTATTTAAATTATTTTTTTTATTAGTACAGCAAACAACACTCACTCCATCTTTTCCATGAATGCTATCATATATATGTGGTGGAATATGAAGTTTTATATTTTTATTAACAGGGTAATATATTGATTTTTTCATAATACTTTCCTTTCTCTTAATTATCCTTATTTTATTGTATGGTTGTATAAAAAAATGTAACCCTAAAAGGGGGAGTGATTGTTATTATGAAGATTTCCTTGTATAAGGATTTCTAAAGACTTAGGACCGCAATTAAATAATAAATCCAATATGGACAAGTGTGAGATAAAATTACCCATTCTTTGTTTATAAATAGGATGATTATAATTTTGAAAAAATAGATTTATATTATTTTGATTAAATTTTTCTTGTTCAATATATGTTTTGCTACCAGCTCCTGAGAAAAAGGTGTCTGCCTCTAGGTGTTTGCATAAAGCTATAAGCAAGTTTGTTTTTTTTCCAAAGTCTTGTTTTAACTCTGATGCGATAATTATTTCTGTATTAATATTGAGTTTATTTCGAATAAGTTCAATTATTTTCATATTTAAGTCAAATAGTTTAATCCAATTTTTATTATATATATCTTCTAGCTCATTTGACAAATAATCCCAATAGGGTGATTTGTTATAGTTGTATTTAATAGATAACCAGTGCCTTTTTTGCCAACTTTGGGAATTATCTATTAAAACATCCTTTATTAATGTATCCGTTTTTACTTTAACAGGTACTGTTAGCATCAACTCTCCATTTGAAGTTTTTATTTTGTTTCTTTGAATAAATGCATCTTTTGTAAATTGTACATTATCTAGTATTACGAATTTATCAACATAATTCATCCTGTGAAAAAAACCAAGCCAGGGAATATAGTTAGGTTGATGAGCAGTAATTATCAACATAAATCCCTCCTATCTATTTTTAATACAGTAATTAAATTTAATGCAAGCTTTAACCCTACCACTATTATCATCTATTCCTGTAAAGGACAACAAACAGCCATAAAATAGGAATGTATTTATTCAATATATAGATATGTTTTTCTACCGATATTGACACTGTTATCCACATAGAGTTTATAGCTTTTAGCCTAGGTAAGATTCTATACTAAAATTATCAATAAAATTTCTTTTGAATATAATGTATAGAATAGTGGATAAAAGGTAATGTAAAATGATAAGAAAATGAAATAAAATTTTATAATATAAAAAGAACAATCTATAAAAGGGGGAAGAATTATGGGATATAACAATAGATATTATATATGTGCATTTACAAGCAAAAATATGGCAATGTATTTATTTTCATCTTTAGATGGACTAGGATATAAAGAATTCCAGCTTATATCTACTCCCTGTGAGATAAAAGCTGGATGTAGTTACTCTATTAAATTTGGTAATATAAAGTATTTAGATATATTAAAAAGAGAGGCAAAAAAGTTAGGTATTGAAGTAAGTAATATTTACTTTTTTGAAAGGAAGAATGGCAAAAGGTCTATTAAAAAATTAACTATTTAGATGAACGAAATAATTTATCGAAAATTGAGCTTTTATCAACATCTAGTATTTTAAATATACTTTCTATATTTTCTTCTATTCTATTTTGAGAATCTATGGCTTTATATAAAATGTTTCTTATTTCTTCTTGAGTTTCTAATAGTTTATTAACTTTTGAAATTATTTCTTCATCAGAGCCTATTATATCTACTTGGGAAATTGTATGATCTTCTGGAGGATTATCTATTTCCATAACATCTATTGAATTGATGGAGCTTAAAAAATAGAAATATATGGATTGTTCAATAGTACAATAAGCATGATTAATTTTTATATGTTTCAATTTCATTGAATTTTCTGAAACTCTAACTAAGCTAATTTTAGAAGGATTAATTTCTATTTCATCACCTTTATACCAAGTGGTGCCGCTATCTGATGAATATAGGAATCCAATAACTTTATTTGTTAAATAAACTATTTTTAATACTCCCTTTTCCTCAATAATTATTGGCATATTATTGCAATCTGATATATATGGAATCTTTATTTGCTTCCATATATATTTTTCATTTCCTTTTGAGGTCAATCTACAATATTTTAATGTATTATTCATATTTAATTTCTCTAACCATATTGCATGAAGATTGTCTTTAGTATCAACAAATAAATATGGAAATAATGTATTTGTATTTGGTGAAGATAATTTTTTAGGGATAGGATTCCATTTTTTTGCATAAGAATTGTAAAAGGTATGATAAACCTGATGTCCATTACCTTCAAATGAACTATACAATAGATGTATGGAACCAAAAGAGTCAATATCTAACTGGAAATAGGCAAATGTTTTATCAACCATTAGACTTACAATTTTATGTTTATCCCAACTTTGTCTATCTCCTATTACATGTTGTATAGTCCAAAGTTTAGAGTTTATTAAGTTGGCATGGTTATATATGATATTTACATTATTACCTTCCAATAATATATTTATATCATTATAAATATTAGATTTAAAATCAAACTTTGCAATTATTGCGTTAGACCATCTATTATCCTTGTAAATAGAATAGTTTAGTTCTCCTAGTTTAGTTAGTGCTATTAAATGTATACTATCATTTTCGTCAATTGTTACTGAATATTTCAATATATTATTCTTATGTAAAATTGAAGTTTCCATTGTCTTATTTGGAAAGGCATATTTAGTATATTTTACTTCACCTTGATTATCTAAGCAAAATAATATGAACTCTCCTTCGGAGTTTATAATTAAATTGTCATTGATTAAAAAATTTTTCATTTTATTACCTCCTATTGCTATATAAATAGCACAAAAGTATCCTTATTTCATAATATGAAAGTAAAAGTGGTTTTATTAAAAATAAAGGAGTGAAATAGGGATGAAAGATTTAAATCTTGATAACGCAGTTCGAGAAATGCTTGGATGTTTTGAGAATGACTGTATTATTGTAGATAAAGTTTTTGCTAGTTGTCAGCAAAGAGAATGTTTCCCAAAAATAGAAGTAGATTTAGATGGTAAAACTTTTGAGAGCATAAGATTTAAACCAGGATTTATTGTACCTGGAACTCTTGTAGTGACAGATATTGAAAATAGACCTAATTTTAGAAGGGTAAGATTTACATTGAGAATACCTTTTGAAATAAAAACTAAAGATGGAAAAATAATTCCAGGATTTTTACCAGATATTTTAAAAGATATTATCCTATTCATACCAGATGCAAGAGATGAATTTGAATTTAGAATAGTAGTAGAAACTAGTTCATTAGTATTAGGTCAACCTATTCAAACTGGAAAGATATTAACCTTTGCAGTAGGAGTATTTATAGTAGTTAAAGTTGTTGGAACAGTACAATTGTTAATTCCTACTTTTGGATATTGCCCTGAGCCAGATCCTTGTGAAGAATTCAGTCCTGAAGACATTTGTGACGACTTTGATTATAGTCCATTTCCAGAATTTTTCCCACCACAATTTGATGATATTATATGGGATTAGTTGTTAAAGAGGGGAGCGAAAGCTCTTCTTTTTTTATTGTGTAAAATATATTTAATTTGAATGTTGACAAAGATACTAGGGTATAATATACTTATTACAGAATACCAAGTACTTTGGTTGGAATTAAAAGAGGTGGTTAAATGAGACTATCTACTAGGGGAAGATATGGATTAAAAGCTATGTTTCAATTAGCACGTCATTATGGAGAAGGACCCATACCCTTGAATAGTATTGCTAGTGCACAAGAACTTTCGGAAAACTATTTAGAACAACTAGTTTCTTCCTTAAGAAAAGCAGGATTATTAAATAGTGTTAGAGGTGCTCAAGGTGGGTATATGTTAGCCAAACCTCCTAATAATATTACTGTAGGGAATATACTTAGAGTACTTGAAGGTGATATGGCTCCAGCTGATTGTGTAATTGATAATAATTACGGTTGTGAAAAGGAAGAATACTGTGTAACCAAGTTGGTTTGGATGCAAATGAGAGATAGCATTAATCAAGTTATTGATTCCATATCATTGCAGGATATGCTTGATGAACAAGCGCGATTTGAATTAAAACAAACAAAAGCTTAGGAGGAATCGTTATGGAAAAAATTATTTATATGGACAACTCAGCTACAACACCAGTAAAAGAAGAAGTTCTCCATGAGATGTTACCGTATTTTACCACTAAATATGGAAATCCATCAAGTATATATTCTTTGGGGAGTCAATCCAAAAATGCCATAGAGATTTCAAGGGAAAAAATAGCCAAAGCACTAAATGCTAAAAACAATGAAATTTTTTTTACTGCAGGTGGTTCTGAGGCTGATAATTGGGCCCTTAAGGGGATTGCATTTGCCAATAGAAAAAAAGGAAATCATATTATTACTTCAAAAATAGAGCATCATGGCATTCTTCATACATGTGAATATTTAGAGAAACAAGGATTTAGAGTAACCTATTTAGATGTAGATGAATATGGGATTGTAGATTTAAAACAATTGGAGGAATCTATTACTGACAACACCATATTAATCTCTATTATGTTTGCAAATAACGAAATAGGTACTATTCAGCCTATCAAAGAAATTGGAAGAATAGCTAAAGAGAAAGATATTTATTTTCACACTGATGCAGTTCAAGCTGTAGGTCATATTAATATAGATGTAGATGAATTTAATATAGACTTATTATCTTTAGCAGCACATAAGTTTTATGGACCAAAAGGCGTGGGGGCCTTATATATAAGACAGGGCGTAAAGATAGATTCTCTTATTGCAGGTGGAGGTCAGGAAAGAAACCGTAGAGCAGGGACAGAAAACGTGCCAGGAATTGTTGGAATGGGTAAAGCCATTGAATTAGCTTATGAAAGCTTAGATGAAAACAATGCAAAATTAATTAATCTGAGAGAAAGATTGATTAATAAAATTTTTGAAAAAATTGATTATGTTAGACTTAATGGTCATCCAACAAATAGATTACCTGGTAATGTTAATATATGTTTTGAATTTATAGAAGGAGAATCTTTGTTACTTAGTTTGGACATGGTAGGTATTGCTGGTTCCAGTGGTTCTGCATGTACTTCGGGAACATTAGAACCATCCCATGTGTTATTAGCTATAGGTTTGCCTCACGAAATAGCTCATGGATCTTTAAGATTATCTTTGGGAGATTATAATACAGAGGAAGAAGTTGACTTTGTTGTAGAGAAACTAGTAGAAATTGTGTCTAGATTAAGGTCAATGTCACCTTTATATGAGAATGTTAAGGAGGTCAAATAAATGTATTCAGAAAAAGTAATGGAGCATTTTCAAAATCCAAGAAATGTTGGAGAAATAGAAAATGCTGATGGGGTTGGAGAAGTAGGTAATCCACGATGTGGGGATATAATGAAGATGTATTTGAAAATAGAAGATGGAATTATCATAGATGTAAAGTTTAAAACCTTTGGTTGTGGTTCAGCAATAGCATCATCTAGTATGGCAACGGAATTGATTAAGGGAAAAACTATAGAAGAAGCAATGGAAATAACCAATAAAAAAGTTGCAGAGGCTTTAGATGGACTACCACCTATAAAGATGCATTGTTCTGTTTTAGCTGAACAAGCTATTAAATCAGCTTTACTAGATTATTCAAAAAAGAATAACATACACATAGATGGATTAGATGATTTCAATCCAGATGATGATGCTCACCATCATTAATATGATTATCCCCTCTATTGCCTTAAATCTCAAATAAGAGACTGGGTAAATTTTGCAAAATAATTATATATTGTCCAAGGAACAATATATAATGAATCAAAATAGAAGAGGGGTATATTTATGATAAGATATAAACAGTTGATAACATTAGAAGTGTTAGACAAAAAAACCAAGAAGCTTATTGGTAGGATTTTGGACGTAAGTTATTCTGATAATTTTAAAAAAATTAATTTTTTAATCGTTAAGAATGATAAAATTATCAAAAACAAGCTTTCAATTCCATATAGAGGTATTAACTTACCAAAAAATAATGAGGTTATTTATGTTGAAGATATTGATGTATTTCAATATAAAATAGATGAAGATTCAAAAAGTAAATACAAATTTATTAACAAAGAGATTAGACTGGAAGATGGAGAATGTGTTGGTTATGTAAAGGATATTGTTATAAATAAAGAAGATGGATCTATACATGGTTTCATAATTACTGAGGGATTATTCGAAGATTTAATTAAAGGTAGGAATTATATACCTCTCCTAAGAAATGTTCATATTAACAAGGACTATATCCATATGCCTTATAAATATCTTATATAAATTAGCAAAATTATCAACATTTAGAAAAAATATATAGAATTAAATATGTTTTAGATGAGAGAATAATAGATATAAAGGATAAAGGAGAGGATATATATGGATAATAATGGCTTTAGGAATGGAGCTTTATTAGGTAGCATATTAGGAGCCTCTATAGGTATGATTTTTGGAACTAGAATGGGGCCTATGCAAAGAAGAAGGATTATGAGAACTGCTAGAAGAGCAAAATCAACCTTATTTAATGGTATGAATTCACTATGGGGATAGGCAGCTAGTTGCTGCCTATTAGATTAATAGATATGGAGACAAGTATTATGAATGTACATTCATCAGTTTTAATTAGAAATTTAATATTAATAATTTCTACCCTTTTAATTTTAGCTATTTACTATTTAATACATATTGGGAATAAGTATGTGGAAATCAATAAACAGATAAAAATTAACAAAAAAAAGATATTACCTATTCTATTTATTTTGATCTTTATTTATTTCTTTTATTTACTATCTAAAGAATATGGTATTTTATCCGATACTCTTAAAACCATAATTATTTCAGCAATTTTAGCTTATCTATTTAACCCAATAATCAATTTTTTTGAAAAACACAATATATCAAGGGGTTTGGGAGTTTTAATAGTATATATGGTGATTATTGGGATTATAATTATATTATCATTTTTAGTATTTCCTAAAACTGGGAAAGAACTAAAAAGATTTTTAGCTGTTATTCCTATATATTTTGAGAAATTTTCTAAATTCGTTGATAATTTATATTACAAATATTATACAAATATTGACAATATGCCACCTATTTTACAGAGTATTGAAGGTGTAATATTAAACAGTTTTCAAAGTATTGAAAATGTAATAATTAATGGTATTAGCAGGTTTTTTGAAGGTGTTATAGCTACTTTCTCAAAGGTGGTTAGTCTTATATTAATCCCAATATTAACTTTTTATTTTTTAAAAGACAAGGATTATTTTAAAACTAAAATTTATTTGACAATACCTAAAAAAATGAGGAAAGAAGTTAAAGAATTGTCTTTGGAAATTGATAGGGCCTTAAGTCAATTTATTAGAGGTAGATTAATATTAGCCATCTATGTAGGTGTTGCAACAACAATTTTATTATTGATATTGAAGATTGATTTTGCTATAGTTATTGGAATAATAACTGGAATAGCTGATATTATACCTTATTTTGGACCCTTCATTGGATTTTTGCCTGCTGTATTCTTTGCTTTATTAAGTAGTCCTATTAAATCTTTATGGGTAGCTATTTTATTTATTGGTATTCAATGGGTAGAGAACAATGTCTTAGCACCTAAAATTATAGGAGAGACCACTGGTATACATCCTATTACCATATTGTTAGCATTAGTAATAGGTGGCGGAATGTTTGGAGTTATGGGTATGATATTTTCAATTCCTGCAGTAGCAGTATTTAAAATTCTCTATGGATTTTTTATGGAAAAAGTAAGAAATAGAAATGTATAGAACAATTTGACTGTTACCTTTTAGTTTGACAAAAATTTAAGTTTAAATTATAATCCAAATATAAGTATGAACGTGAATTCTCGTCCCTTTGATGAGGGACGAATTTTTTTAAAATATTCGAGTGAGGTGTACAACTGATGAAAAATATAGGTTTACATGAAATAAGAGAAGAGTTTTTAAAATTTTTTGAAGAAAAAGGCCACTTAATATTACCAAGTTTTTCTTTAGTGCCTAAAAGCGATAAGAGTTTGCTATTGATAAACGCAGGGATGGCTCCTTTGAAACCATATTTTACAGGAGAAAAAATTCCTCCTAATAAGAGAGTTGTAACTTGTCAAAAATGTATAAGAACTGGAGACATAGAAAATGTGGGGAAAACGGATAGGCATGCTACATTTTTTGAGATGTTAGGTAATTTTTCTTTTGGTGATTATTTTAAAAAAGAAGCTATAGAATGGGCTTGGGAGTTTTTAACTGAAAGGATGGAGATACCAGAAGAAAATCTTTGGGCATCAATATACTTAGATGATGAAGAAGCCTATGAAATATGGAATAAGGATATAGGATTAGATGAGCAAAAAATTGTACGTTTGGGAAAAGAGGACAACTTTTGGGAATTGGAGGTAGGACCTTGTGGGCCTTGTTCCGAAATATATGTGGACAGAGGAGAAGAATATGGTTGTGGTGAAGCAACTTGCCAACCAGGTTGTGAATGTGATAGATTTATTGAGGTATGGAATTTAGTATTTACTCAATTTGATAAAGATGAATTTGGTGTATACCATCCATTAGAGCATCCAAATATTGATACGGGTATGGGTCTTGAGAGGATTGCTGCAGTAATGGAAAATGCAGATAATATTTTTGAAGTAGAAGAAATAAAAAAGATACTTAACCAAGTTGAGATTGTTTCTGGAAAGAAATATGGAGTGGATTCTAAAATTGATGTCTCTATAAGGGTTATTACAGATCATGCTAGGGCAGTTACTTTCCTCGTATCCGATGGAGTCCTTCCAAGTAATGAAGGTAGAGGTTATGTATTAAGAAGGTTAATAAGGAGGGCAGCAAGACACGGTAAATTGTTAGGAATTGAGGAAGCATTTTTGAACAGTATTGTAGAAAAAGTGATAGAATCTTGGAAGATAGAATATGTTGAGATAAGAGAGAGAGAAGAACAAATTAAGAAAGTAATAGAAGCAGAAGAAGAAAAATTCCAGGAAACTATTCATCAGGGCATCCATATATTAGAAGGCTATATAGAAGGAATACTAGAAGATGGTGAAAGATATCTAAATGGAGAAAAAGCTTTTAAACTCTATGATACTTATGGTTTCCCCTTAGACTTAACTAAGGAAATTCTAGAAGAGAAAGGATTATCTGTAGATGAAGATGAATTCAATAAACATATGGAAGAACAAAGGGATAGAGCAAGAAAAGCTAGAGAAGAATTTTCTGATTCAGGTTGGAAAAATGGAAGTCCTTTAGAATTGATAGAAGGTTACAATACCTTGTTTAAAGGATATGATAATACATCTTTGGAAACAGAAGTAATTGGTATCTCTAGGGATGGTAATATGGTTGATAGTATTGGAGAAAATGAAGAAGGTATTGTAATTTTAAAGGAGACTCCTTTCTATGCTGAAAGTGGAGGACAGGTAGGGGATATAGGATATTTAAAAAATGAAGGGTTTTATGGCAAGGTAATGGATACAAAGTATACTAAAGATGAGACCATAATTCATTTAGTTAGAGTTGAAAAAGGGAAGATTAATACAGAAGATTTAGTATTAGCCATGGTTGATGAAAAAAACAGAAAGGATATTATGAGAAATCACTCAGCTACACATTTACTCCATAAAGCATTGAAGGAAGTACTAGGTGAACATGTAAATCAAGCAGGTTCAATAGTATTACCAAATAGGTTAAGATTTGACTTTACTCACTATGAAGGGGTAAAAGATGAGGATCTAAAACAGATAGAAAATATAGTAAATGAAAGAATACTTGATTCTTTAGAGGTAAAAACAAATGAAATGACATTGAAAGAATCAGAAGAATTGGGTATAGTTGGGCTATTTGAGGACAAATATAAGGATTTTGTTAGAGTTATTCAAATGGGAGATTATTCAAAAGAACTTTGTGGTGGTACCCATGTAAATAATACAAGTAATATTGGTCTTTTCAAAATAATTAGTGAATCAAGTATTGCTTCTGGAATTAGAAGGATTGAAGCTATAACCGGCAGGGCTGTTTATGAGTATATGGAAGAATTAGAAGAAGATATCAATCAAATTACTCATATTATTAGAACTAATAGGAAGGACATGATTGACAGGATAAAAAATATTACTGAAGAACTAAAGGAAAGAGATAGAGAAATAGACTCTCTAAAATCCAAAATGGCTACATCTATAGCTGATGAAATAATAAATACTAAAGTAGAGATTAATGGTATTAATATAATAACTTATAAAGTAGATAATATGGATATGAATAGCCTAAGAAATCTTGGAGATGAAATAAGAAATGCTTTAGATACTTGTGTAATTGTTTTAGCCAGTGTAGATAAAGGTAAACTTTCTTTTGTTTCAATGGTTACAAAGGATTTAGTTGAAAGGGGTATTCATGCAGGAAATCTAATTAAAGAAGTAGCTAAAATTACAGGAGGCGGTGGTGGCGGTCGCCCAGACATGGCTCAAGCAGGAGGTAAAGATATAACAAAAATTGAAGAAGCTTTGAGCATGGTTTCCACTATTGTTGAAAAGCAAATAAAATAAATATTAGCCATAAATGGCTAATATTTATTTTCCTACTGTATATTCTACAAATGATGTGATATAAATATTATAGGGGGTGTTATAATGAATAATAACTTAAACGAGACTATGAAATTTGAAGCACCTAAGGAAAATGTGAATGAAGCAAGAAAAATCATTTTAACCGTCTATAATGCTTTAAAAGAGAAAGGTTATGACCCTATAAATCAAATTATTGGTTACATCCTATCAGGAGACCCGACTTATATAACAAGTCACAAGAATGCAAGAAGTCTAGTACGAAAAATAGAAAGAGATGAAATATTAGAAGAAATACTGGATAGTTATTTAGAAAAGGAAAAAGAGGTTTAGGAGAGAATCTTAAGTGTGTAGAACTAGGAGATTTACTACAATATTAATAATTTTTATATTACTATTTTCTATTACAGAATTTAGTTATGGTGATAACAATTTTAATATAGAAAACAATGTATTTATAATTGTTGTGAACAAACTAACACTTTCAGATATTGAAAAAATGCCAAATTTCAAGAATTTAATAGAAGATGGCAGTTTTGGATTGATGAATGTTCGTGGTATTAGCAGTTATAGGAGTGCAGAAAGTTTTATCACTATAAATGCCTCTAATAAGGCTTTTGCAAATAATGAAAGTAGCCTATTCCATAATTTAAATCAGGAATATAAAAAAATTTATGAAAATAGAGTAGGTCATATAAATAACGAGTACCAAGTAGCTAATATTCATATAGGCAGATTATATAATCAAAATAAAAACAATAAGTATTCACCATTTCTAGGAGCATTAGGGGATAGATTGCATAATAATGGCCTTAAAACAGCAATCTTTGGCAATAGTGATACAGATGAAGAATTGATAAGGACTTCTGCTTTAATACCTATGGACTCAAAGGGATTAATTGATTTTGGTAATTTAGATGATGTTCTTATAGAGGATGAATATTATCCTTATGGCTTTAGAACAGATTATGACAAAATATTAGATAAAATAATTACCATTAAATCTAGGGCTTCTCTAATAGTTGTAGATACAGGAGATTTGAATAGGCTTAATAGCTATAGCTCTTTTATGTCAGATGATGAATTCTATAAAAAGAGAGATATGATTTTAGAAGGTACAGATATTTTTATTGGTAAATTACTAGATATTATAGAAAAAGAGAAATCTTTACTTATAGTATTAAGTCCTAATAGTGGAGAGGAAAGAATTGATGATAGTAGATTGTCACCTATATTATTGTGGGGGAAAGATATAAATAGGGGTATAACTATTTCTTCAACTACTAATAGACCAGGGATAATTTCTAACTTGGATATATCACCTACGATTGTTAATTTTTTGAATCTAAAAATAAAAAACATGTCAGGGAATATTGTTAACTATATAGAAAAGGATAATACGTTTAATTATATAGAATCAATTAACGGACGTATTAATCTTATGTCGAAAGTAAGATCAAAAACTATGTTAATCTATGGAACTATTTCTATTTTAATAATGTTAATAATATTGGCTTTATTTTTATTTAAAATTAAACTGAACAATCCACTTGGCGAATGGCTTAAGGTAATTTTATTGTTACTATATGGAGTACCTATAATATTTATGATAAGTTCCTTATTTAAAATAGATAATCTGGTAAAATATGTTATTGGTTTAATGCTTTTATTAAGTTTATTTGCTTATGCTTTTAAAAAATCTAGCAGTGGCAGATCAATATATATAATTACCTATACTTATTTTGTTATTATTATTTTAGATATATTATTGAATGGTCTCTTTACCAAATATTCTGTTTTTAGTCACGATCCTATTATTGGGGCTAGATATTTTGGGATAGGAAATGAAATGGTTGGATTGTTTTTAGCTATAGCATCATTAACTGCAGGATTATTATATGAGAGATATAACAAAAAGATTGTATCCATCCTAATTTTATTTATATCTATAGTTCTAGTTGGTCATCCTAGATTAGGGGCTAATGTAGGTGGTACAATTGCTTTAATATCTGCTAGTGTATATTTCATTCTGGAATTATTTAATAAACAGTTAAATTTAAAAAATATATTGTTGATTATAGTTGTGGCTAGTCTAACAATTACCATTTTGGGATATATAGATATTAATTTAAACCCAACCCCAACTCATCTAGGAAGAACATTATTATCCATTAATGAAAAGGGGTTAGGGATAGTAAAAAACATAATAGATAGAAAATTATTGATGAATATTAGATTAGTCGGTATATCAGTTTGGACAAAAGTAATTATTACAAATGTATTTATACAAGTAATAGTTTCATATTTATATGAAAATAGGGTTAATAGGCTTATGAATAGTGGATTAGGTAAGGGTTATCTATCATGTATAGTAGGGAGTATAGTAGGTTTTCTAGTAAATGATTCTGGATTAATACTATCAGCTATATCAATTAATTTGATTACAATATTTATACTCTTCATTATAATAAATGATGAAGAAGAGATAATGGAATAGGAAGTGGATTTAAATTGAATAGACTAAAATTAGGTAATACTGATATAGAAGTGTCTAGACTATGTTTCGGATCATTGACTATGACCCCTTTTCAGGCAAACTTAACTATTGAGGAAGGAGCTAATCTCATTCAATATGCTTATTATAATGGTATAAATTTTATCGATACTGCTGAGATTTATCAAAATTATAAATATATAAAAGAGGCACTTAAAAATATCAACAGACATGATTACGTAATTGCAACTAAATGTTATGCATATACAAAAGAGATGGCAAAGCAGAGTATTGAATTAGCCTTAAAGGAATTAGAGACTGATTATATAGATATTTTTATGCTCCATGAACAAGAGAGTATCCATACTTTGAGAGGTCATCAAGAGGCTATAGAATATTTTTTAGAAGCAAAGAAAATGGGTAAAATAAGGGCAATAGGCATTTCCACTCATAGGGTGGAAGGAGTTTTAGGGGCAACAATGTTTGATGAAATTGATATAATTCATCCTATTGTTAATATAGCAGGAATAGGAATACAGGATGGCAATATAGAAGATATGCTATTAATTATAGAAAAAGCATATAATAAGGGTAAAGGTATATACGGTATGAAGCCTTTAGGTGGTGGTCATTTAATTCCCCAAACTCAAGAAGCTTTTAACTTTGTTAAAAACATACCTTATATTCACTCTATTGCAATCGGTATGCAATCAAAAGAAGAAATAGATTGTAATATCAGTTTAATGGAAACAGGACTGGTACCTAACAATTTAAGAGATAAATTAATAGACAAAAAGAGGAGATTAATAGTAGCAGATTATTGTCAAGGTTGTGGAAACTGTGTTAATATATGTAAACATCATGGAATAGAAATCATTGATGGCAGGGCAGTACCTAATGACAATTGTATACTTTGTAGTTATTGTGCAAGAAGCTGTCCTGAATTTTGTATAAAGATAATTTAAAGGTGGATAATATGGAAAGGATAATGGGATTAGATGTAGGAGATAAGACTATTGGTGTGGCAATAAGCGATCCCTTATTGTTTACTGCCCAAGGACTTAAAACCATAGAGAGAGAAAGTAATAAAAAAGATATTAAAGGAATAGAAGATATAATAGAAGAATTTAATATTACTAAAATAGTTGTAGGCCTTCCAAAGAACATGAATAATACTATAGGGCCCCAAGGTAAAAAGGTATTGGATTTTGTTGATAAACTAAAGAGAAAAATATCAATAGAAATTATTTTACAGGATGAACGACTAACTACTGTTTCTGCTGAGAGGATATTAATAGAGGGAGATGTAAGTAGAAAAAATCGTAAAAAGGTAATTGATAAAGTTGCAGCTACTTATATTTTGCAAAATTATTTAGATAGAAAATAAGAGGGTGAAGAAATGAATGAAAAAATAGTTTTATTAGATGAAATGGGGAATAAAGTAGAATTTCAAGTATTAGCTACATTTGGATTAGATGATTTTGAATATGCTGCTTTGTTACCGGTAGATGATATGGAGTCTCTAACCTATTTATTGAGAATTGAATATGATGATGAAGGAGAGCTTGTTTTAGTAGGTATAGACGATGATGAGGAATTGAATGACGTTGTTGAAGCTTATGAAGAGATAAAGAAAGAAAAATTACAATAAATTCTATACTTGACAAGTAGAACCTATACTAGTATTCTATAATATAGGATTATAAGCGGGTGAAAAAATGGATATCAATATGGAAGAAATGAAAGAAAGATTTAAAGAAGAAGGTTATAAGCTAACTACTCAGAGACGAGCTATTTTAGGTGCTATAATTGAGAATCATGAAAAGCATTTAAATCCAGAAGAGGTTTATGACATTGTAAAGGTTAATTATCCGGAGATTGGAATTGCTACAGTATATAGAACTTTGCAATTGTTAGAAAAATTAAATATTATTTACAGGGTGAATTTTGATGATGGATACAATAGATATGAGTTAAACTATGATTCGGGTAGCCATCACCATCACCACTTAATATGTCTAAAATGCGGAAAGGTAATGGAAGTTAAACTAGATTTATTGGAAAACTTAGAAAATGAAATTGAAATGGAAAACGGTTTTAAAATTGTAGACCATAATGTAAAGTTTTTTGGGTACTGTGCAGACTGCCAATAATGAATCCCATTTTGGGATTCATTTTTTTAGGAAGATTTTACAGTAATCCTATTGTTTATATGCTACAAGAATTGGAGAAATTAATATAAAGGAGATGATAAAGTGGCGAAAAAAACAAATAAATTAAAAATAATACCACTAGGTGGATTGGGAGAAGTCGGTAAAAATATTACCGTTTTTGAATATAAAGATGATATTGTTGTCATAGATTGTGGTTTAACCTTTCCAGAGGATGAAATGCTAGGAATTGATGTGGTGATTCCAGATATAAGTTACCTTTTAAAGAATAAGGACAAAATAAGAGGGATTATTCTAACCCATGGCCATGAAGACCATATTGGAGGACTACCTTACGCCCTTGCAAAAATAAACTTACCTGTTTATGGAACTAAATTAACTTTAGGATTAGTTGAAAACAAATTAAAGGAGCATAGGTTAGATGATGTTAATTTAATTGAAATAAAAGCAAATGATAAGATTAAACTAGGTTGTTTTACAATTGAATTTATTAAAACTAGTCATAGTATACCTGATAGTATAGCTTTAGCTATAAATACTCCTATAGGTACTGTGGTTCATACAGGTGATTTTAAAATTGATTTTACACCAATAAATGATAATTTAATTGATTTACACAAATTTGCAGAAATAGGGAGTAAGGGAGTATTAGCTCTGTTAGCTGATAGCACTAATGTTGAAAGGCCTGGTTATACCATGTCTGAAAAAACTGTTGGAGACACTTTCAATGATATTTTTCTAAAGGCGCCTGAAAGAATTATAGTTGCAACTTTTGCTTCAAATGTTCATAGGGTACAGCAAGTGATTGATGCAGCAGAACTGTACAATAGAAAAGTAATAGTTTCAGGTAGAAGTATGATAAATACAATAAATGTAGCTTATGATCTAGGTTATTTAAGGGTAAAAGAAGGAACTTTGATCGATATCAATGATATGCATAAATATCCAAGTAATGAAATTGTAATCCTAACTACTGGAAGTCAAGGAGAACCAATGTCAGCCCTATCTAGAATGGCTTTTTCTGAACATAGAAAGATTGAATTGGTGCCAGAAGATTTAGTAGTTATTTCTGCTTCCCCTATTCCAGGAAATGAGAAAACTGTTTTTAGAGTAATCAATAAATTGATGGAGATTGGTGCAAAGGTTATTTATGAAACTTTAGCTGATGTTCACGTATCAGGTCATGCTTGTCAAGAAGAGTTGAAATTAATTCATACTCTACTAAAACCAAAATTTTTTATACCAGTTCACGGTGAGTATAGACATTTAAAAAGACATGCAGAACTAGCTATGGAATTGGGAATGCCAAAAGAAAATATTTTTGTTGCTAGTAACGGTTCAGTTATTGAGTTTACTAAAAATTCAGGTGCTATAAATCAATACGTCCAATCTGGTAATATTCTAGTAGATGGTTTAGGTATAGGAGATGTAGGAAATATCGTATTAAGAGATAGAAAACATCTATCTGAGGATGGATTAATTGTTGTGGTAGTGACTATGAGTAAACAGGAAGGAAAAGTAATTGTTGGTCCAGATATAATATCTAGAGGATTTGTTTATGTAAGGGAATCAGAAGATTTAATGGAAGAAGCAAGAGAAGTAGTTAGAGATGTATTATCTGAATGTGAAAAAAGAAATATAACCGATTGGGCAACTTTAAAGTCTAGTATTAGAGATGCTTTAAGAGGATTCTTATACGAAAAGATAAAGAGAAACCCAATGATATTACCTATTATTATGGAAGTATAATTAAATTTAATCCTAGTATGTTCTTCATGAATATACTAGGATTTTTTAGGGGAATCTACTTGTTTATTGTTGAGAAAAGATGGTATAATATTGAATTAAATAGTGGAGGTGGGAAATGGGAATTCGTCTATTAATATATTTAATCATATTACTAGCAGGAGCTGTCTTAGGCTATAAGGATAAAATAGTGGTAGGTTTAAGTAATAAGCTTAATCTAATACAAAATATAAGTCTATTTTTCCTTCTGTTCATAATGGGAATTAGAATAGGTTTAGATGAAAAAGTGATAAGTTCTTTCTTTACCATAGGATTTAAAGCTGGAATAATTGCAATTATTACAATAGTTCTTACTGTTGTGGTGATTAGAATTCTCAGTAGGTTTATTATTAAAAAGGAAGGAGAAAATAGATTTGAGCCTTAAAATATTATTATCCGTTTTAATGGGAATGGGCACAGGATATTATCTTTTGCCATCAAATTTTTTACAGTATACAGATATTATTATAGATATTGGTTTATGTATACTATTATTTTTTGTTGGAATTGATATTGGAAAGCAAAAAGATGTATTTTCCAATATTAAAACTATGGGGTTCAAAATATTATTAGTTCCTTTTGGTATAATATTAGGTGGTATACTAGGAGGAGCTTTGAGTGGCATTATACTTAATATGCCTTTAAAAGAAGCAGCAGCAGTTGGGTCTGGATTAGGATGGTATACATTATCTTCTATGATGCTTACTAATTATTCTACAGAATTAAGTACATTAGCTTTTTTATCAAATGTAATTAGGGAAGTAATTGCATTGATTTTAGTACCCTTTGTAGCTAAATACATAGGATATTTAGAAAGTGTATCAATATGTGGTGCAACGGCTATGGATACAGCTTTACCTGTTATTTCTAAGGCTACCGATTCTCAAACTACTATTATTGCATTTATATCTGGAATAATATCGACTATATCAGTTCCTGTGTTGTTGCCAATAATATTAAAATTATAGGAGGGAATAAAATGAACAATGTATATGATCTAGCCCATAAATTAGCTAGGGCAATAAGGTCATCAGAAGAATATAAAAATTATGTAGAAAAGAAAAATATTGTTTATGCTGATGATAAAAATAAAAGGATGGTAGAAGATTTTAAGAAGAAAGCTCTTCAAATACAAGTAGAGCAAATGTCTGGTAAGGAAGTAAAACAAGAGGAAATGGATAAGATAAGCAAACTGGAAGAAGTTTTAATGTTGAATCCAACTATTAATGAATTTTTCAATGCTGAATTAAGATTTTCTCAATTAGTCCAAGATATAAGCAAAATTATTGGAGATGCTATAGATATTGAATAAATAATAAGCTGGGAGGCATATATATATGGATACGAAATACTTGACAAAAGCTAGCTTAATAGCAGGAATATACTTAGTTTTAATATTGATACAGATTCCAATGGGAAATCTAGCTTTTGGCCCTATACAACTTAGAATAGCTGAAGGATTGACATTATTACCACTAGTGGAGACAGCGGCAATACCAGGATTATTTGTTGGTTGTTTGGTGGCAAACTTTTTACTTACACCTTACTCAGCATTTGGTTTAATTGATATACTAGGTGGTAGTCTGGTAACATTAATAGCAGCTTATCTAACCAGTAAGATGTCAAATAGGATTTTAGGTGCTTTGCCACCTATATTATTAAATGGATTTATTGTATCCACATGGGTATCTTATTTTACAAATATACCTTATTGGTATACTGTCTTAGGTATTACTTCTGGTGAAGCTGCTTCTGTAGTTATATTCGGTACATTAATATTATCTGTATATAAAAAGGCGACATCCCATATTGAAAAGCAGTAAATTCTCATTATCATCATATGCTAATTGTTGTAATTAAATCGAAAAAATTGTATAATAAAATAGATAAATATCTATTAAAGGTGGAGATTTTGTGTTAGAAACAGCTAGGAGTAAGAGGAATAATAAGAAAAAGAAGAATAATAGCAAAGGAATATTGTTTATAATATTAATAATATTTTCTATACTCCTAATATTAATATATTATAAAAATGTGTTAATGGCGGTTTCAGCTGAATGGCCTGCAGATGTAAATATCCAAATACCCTCCGGTAGCAGTTCTAGTAAAATAGCTAGTATATTGAAAGAAGAGGGTTTAATTAAAAATGAACTAATATTTAAAATAGCAGTTAAAAAATTTAAAGCTGATGGAAATCTAAAGGCAGGAACTTATACATTAAGTACTGGAATGAATGTTGATGATATAATCCATGAATTATCAAAAGGCGGAAAAAATGAAAATGTTGTTAAATTCACTATACCAGAAGGTTATGAAATACGGCAAATGGCTGATAAATTAAGTGAAGAAGGGTTTGTTGATAAAGAAAAGTTTTTAGAATTGACTTCTGATAAAAAATATTTTCAAGACAAATTTCCTATATTAGAAGAATTGAAAGATGGTCAAAGTTTAGAAGGTTTTTTATATCCATCTACTTATGAAATATATATTGATTCTTCAGAAGAGGATATTATTAGCAAAATGCTTTCTCAATTTATTAAGGTTTATGAGGAAGAAATAAAACCGAATATAGGAGATATGGATTTATCATTTAATGAAATTGTTACCTTAGCATCAATTATAGAAAGGGAAGGAAAACTTGACGAAGAAATGGAACTAATATCTGCTGTATTTCATAATAGGCTAAATCAAAATATGGCGTTGCAATCCTGTGCTACCGTCCAATATGTATTAGGTGAGAGAAAGGAAGTATTGTCAGAAAAAGATACTCAGATAGAGTCCGATTTCAATACCTATATCCATCTAGGTTTGCCTCCAGCGCCAATAGCATCACCAGGTAAGAAATCTTTAATTGCAGCAATAAATCCTGCTGAAGTAGATTATTTATATTTTAGAACTAAAGAAGATGGGACAGGAGCCCATACATTTTCTAGAACCTATGAAGAACATTTAAATGCAAATCCAAATAAATGAGATTTGATTTTTAAATTAATACGTGGCTGTAACCACGTATTAATTTATGCCAAGGAGGTAAATTTATATTGAATCACATTAATGAAGAATATATTGAAGAATATATTAGAAGTCTAATACCAGAACATAAGGGATATTTAAAAGAAATGGAAGAATATGCTGAGGACAACCATATTCCAATTATAGAAAGGGAAGTGGCTCAGTTATTAAAGGTAATATTAAAGATATATAAGCCTAAAAATATATTGGAGATAGGAACTGCCATTGGGTATTCAGCCCTTATTATGGCTAATTCAACAGAGGATAATTGTTGCATAACAACTATCGAAAGAAGAGAAGACATGGTAGAAATAGCAGAAAAAAATATAAATAATACAATATTTAAGGAAAGAATAAAAATAGTAAATGGCGAAGCAGAAACAATACTTCCAACTTTAGAGGAAAAGTACGATTTTATTTTTTTAGATGCTGCAAAGGGACAGTACTTAGATTTTTTCAACAAATGCGTAAATTTACTTGAAAATAGAGGAATAATAGTGTCTGATAATGTTTTGTTTAAAGGTATGGTTGCTTCCGATAAGTTAGTTATTAGACGGAAAAAAACTATTGTTAAAAGATTGAGGGAGTATCTAAATTTTATTAACCATCTTGAAGGTTATGAATCATGTATAATACCCATTGGGGATGGGGTAGCCTTAACATATAGAGAGGAGTGAAACATTTGAAAAAACCAGAATTATTAGCGCCAGCAGGAGATTTAGAAAAATTAAAGATGGCTATAGTCTATGGTGCTGACGCTGTATATTTGGGTGGAGAGCAGTTTGGATTAAGAAAAGCTTCAAAAAACTTTAGTATAGATGAAATAAAAGAAGGAGTGGAGTTTGCCCATAATAGAGGAAGAAAAGTATATGTGACAATGAATATAGTACCACATAATGAGGATTTAGTTGGATTGGAAGATTATGTAGTAGAATTATATCAATCAAAAATTGATGGAGTAATTGTATCTGACCCTGGCATATTTTCAATAATCAAAAGGACTGTTCCAGATTTGCCCATACATTTAAGCACTCAAGCTAGTGTTACTAACTATGAAACCATAATGTTTTGGTATGATTTAGGTATCAGAAGGATTGTACTGGCAAGGGAATTATCTCTCAAAGAAATTGAAGAAATAATAAATAAAATACCTGATGATTTAGAAATAGAAACTTTTGTCCATGGTGCTATGTGCATTTCCTATTCTGGAAGATGTTTATTGAGTAACTATATGGCAGGTAGGGATGCAAATAGGGGAGATTGTGCCCATCCATGTAGATGGAAATATAATTTAGTAGAAGAAAAAAGACCAGGAGAATTTTTCCCAGTATTTGAAGATGAAAAGGGTACTTTTATTTTTAATTCTAAGGATTTATGCATGATTGAGCATATACCTAGTTTGGTAAGAGCTGGTATAAGAAGTTTTAAAATAGAAGGAAGAGTAAAAAGCTCCTATTATGTTGCAACGGTTATACGTTCATATAGGATGGCTATAGATGAATATTTTAAGGGCCCAGAAAATTATATTTTCAATAAGGATTGGATTGACGAAATTAAGAAGGCCAGTCATAGGGATTTTACTACTGGGTTCTATTTTGGAAAGCCTACTGAAGAAGATCAAGTCTATACATCTAGTTCCTATATTAGAGGATATGACTATGTAGGTCTTATATTAGACTACGATTCAGACAGTGGATTGGCAACTATTGAGCAAAGAAATAGGATATTTGTTGGAGATGAAGTTGAAATTTTTGGACCAGGAAAAAAACATTTTATCCAGACTGTAGAAAAGATGTGGGATGAAGAAGGAGAGGAAATTGATGTTGCTCCCCATCCCCAGCAGATAATCAAGATGAAGATTAAAGAACCAGTGGGATCTTGGTATATAATTAGAAAGCATAGGGAGGATTAATCTGATGAATAAACAGTTACTTATTGGAATTACAGGTGGTACTGGTTCTGGCAAAAGTACGGTTTCTAAGGAGATATTAAAATCTATCCATAGGAAGAATGTAGTAATAATAGAACAGGATTCATACTATAAAGATCAAAGCCATTTATCTTTTAATGAAAGGATTAAAACCAATTATGATCATCCCTTTGCGTTTGATAACCAGCTTTTACTAAAACATTTAAAGGATTTAATGAACAATAAATCCATTGAAAAACCCATATATGATTTTGAGCAACATACAAGAAAGAAAGAAACAATAACCGTATATCCTAAAGAAATAATAATATTAGAAGGGATATTGATATTAAATGATGATGATATCAGAAATCTATGCGATATAAAAATATTTGTTGATACAGACTCAGATGTTAGGGTTATCAGGAGGATATTGAGAGATATAAAGGAAAGAGGGAGGACCTTAGATTCGATTATACATCAATATATGAATACCGTTAGACCAGCTCATCTTCAATTTGTTGAACCAACTAAAAAGTATGCAGACATAATAATTCCTGAAGGAGGATATAATAAGGTCGCAATAGATATCATTGTAACAAAGATTAATTCTATACTAAATAAATAATAATTATATTACCCCAATGAAATGGCAATACTATTATTATCATTTAATTGGGGGATTTTTATGAGAAGACTTCAGAAGAATCTTATACATAATAGGATAATTAAATATATTTTAATATGTACTTTTGTTTTTCTTTTACTAATTGGGAGATTATATTGGCTTCAAATAAAAAATCATGATTTACTAAAAATTCAGGCTTTAAAACAGAGAGGGAAAGAGATAGAACTGTATCCAAATAGGGGAATTATTTACGATATAAACTTGATTCCACTGACTAATAATGAAAGAACTATTACATTATTTGTTCTAAAAGATAGTATTAAAAGCAATGAAAGTATTAAGGACTTTATATTGAAAAACAGTAATCTAAAGGAAGAGGAATTGAGAGAAAATTTAATGAAAAATGATAAGATTATTGAAATACCTTTAATTGGTTCAATTAAAAATTCTAATTACAATAAAAATATGTTAGTAGAAGAAAAGACAACAAGATATAGTAGTAAAAAAATCCTTTCTCATGTAATCGGATATATTAACAAATCTGAAAATAAAGGAGAATCAGGTATCGAAAAAGTATATGATGAAATTCTAAAGGAAAGCGATAAAGAAAACTCATTATTCATTGAATTAGATGGGAAGAAGAACGTTTTTCTTGGAAGTAGTTATACAATAAGCAAAAAAAATACTTCTTCAGAACCCAGGGGAGTTAAACTCACAATAGATTATCATATTCAAAAAATTGTTGAAGAAATATTAGACAAGAATAAAGTAAATGGAGCTATAATAGTAGCAGATACTGAAACTGGTGAAATTAGAGCTTTGGCCAGTAGACCAAATTTTGAACAAGAGGATATAGATGAATATTTAAATAGAGATGACATGGCATTATATAATAAGGCAGTACAAGTTGCTTATCCTCCAGGCTCTTTATTTAAAATAGTGGTACTTTTAGCTGCTTTAGAAGAAAATATAGATTATTTAAATCAAACATTTTATTGTAAAGGCTATGAGGAAATAGGCAATGTAATGATGAAATGTAATAATGAAGAAGGACATGGACTTATTAATTTAAAGAATGCCTTTTCAAAATCATGTAATTCCTCTTTTATTCAACTAGGACAACAATTAGGAAGTGTGAGAATCATTGAAATGGCAAAGAAACTAGGCTTAGGGAGTAGAGTAAATATTGGGCTGTTAGAAGAAATAGAAGGTAATCTTCCAAAGGGTGATTATTTGCAAGGTCCAGCCATAGGGAATATATCTATAGGTCAGGGAAGTATTGAGACTACACCTCTTCAAATAACCAACATGATGATGATAGTATCAAATAAAGGTATTAGAAAAGGAATGACTATTGTGGATGGAATAACTAATGGAGATGGTTATATGATTAAGAAATATAATAGAGAAATTCCCGAAAGGGTAATTTCAGAAAGGAGTTGTGAAATATTAAAAGAATATTTAATAGAAGTTATAGAAGGTGGAACTGCAAAAAATATTGAATTAGAAAGTGTTGGAGGTGCAGGTGGGAAAACAGGATCAGCCCAGGCAATATTAAATAGGAAGGAAACTATACATGGATGGTTTTCAGGATTTTATCCTAAAGAAGAGCCAAAATACGTAATAACCGTTTTGGTGGAGGAAGGTGTCTCTGGATCCAGAACAGCAGCGCCTATTTTTGAAAACATCATAAAAGAAATTTGCAAGATAAATAGATAGGGACTAGCACCAGTACAATCCTTCATACATATACTTTAGTATGGGGAGAGTGGAGGTGCTTTTATGATTTTTCAATCAATTTTTTCTTTTGGAGGGGTTATAAGACCCTTTTTAATATTATCTGGATATGTATCAAGTACTAATTCATTTCCAAGACCTCTTAGTATAGAGGAAGAAGCCATTTATTTAAAACAATATGCACAAGGAGATGAAAAAGCACGAAATATTCTTGTAGAAAGAAATCTAAGATTGGTGGCCCATATAGTAAAAAAATATAATAATACAGGAAAGGATATCGATGATTTAATTTCTATAGGTACAATTGGTTTAATTAAAGCAATATCTACATTTGATAAAAACAAAGGCACCAGATTAGCCACTTATGCAGCAAGATGTATAGAAAATGAAATATTAATGACAATAAGAGCTAATAGGAAATCAAAAGGAGAAATATCATTACAAGAGCCTATAGGAATAGATAAAGAAGGCAATGAAATATCCTTGCTAGATATATTAGGAACTGATACAGATGATATATTAGATGAAGTACATCTAAAACTCCAAACTAAAAAATTGTATCAAGCTATAAATAGAGTATTAAAAGATAGAGAAAAGCAAATTGTGGAACTAAGATATGGTTTAATCGATGGAGGTTGTAAGACCCAAAGAGAAATTGCAGCTATGATGGGGATTTCCAGATCTTATGTGTCTAGAATTGAAAAACGTGCTATAGAGAAGTTAAATAAAGCCCTAAATGGTTAAAATCCAGTAATCCACTGGATTTAATATTTTATTCATTAGATTTTGTTTCTAAATCTATCAATTCTGATATTGTTAAAAAATTATAACCTCTATTTTTTAATTCTGGCAAAATCTTTTTTAATGCTTCTATTGTGTTACTTTTGTCATAATAGACATAATCATGAAATAATATTATATCTCCATTTTTTACATTTGAGAGAGTAGTATTGATGATTTTTTCTACTTTTGGATTGCTCCAATCCTTGGAGTCCTGATAGGCTGACCACAATACTATAATAGTATCATTCATTTCCATAACATCTAAGGTATTACTGTTAAAAGAGCCATAGGGTGGTCTAAACAATTTTGGTTCTTTATTAGTCAAATTAGTAACTATATTCTGGGTCCTCTCATATTCATCTAATAGTTTTTCTTTACTAACTTTTTTAGGGTCTACATGAGAGTAAGTATGGTTCCCTATTTCGTGTCCTTCTCTAGACTGCCTTTTGATAATATCTGGATACAATTCAGCAAATTTTCCCAAAACGAAAAAAGTTGCTTTTACATCATATTCTTTTAGTACATCTAAAATTTCATCAGTATATATAGGATGTGGACCATCATCAAATGTTAATGCTATTACTTTTTCTTCTTTAGGACCATGATTAACTATCTTCCCATAATTATTACTTAAGGTGCTAATTAGAGGGTTAAAAGTATATTCAACTAAAATGATTATTAAAATATAAAAAAATAAAATTGATAAAAAGATTTTTTTCTTTTTCATTTTATTCACCCTTGTATTATTTTATTAAAATATGTAAGATAAATCCGGAGATTCCGGATTTATCTTACTGGAGTAATCCTTCTTAATATTTCTTGAAACTCTCTTGCAAATCCAGATATTGGTCTTCCATCCCTAATATCCCTTGCCATATTAGAAATTCTTGTGAATAGGTCAGGATTAGCAGTTATGCTTACATTTGTAATATTGTTATCTACATTTTTAACAGTAGTTTCAATTTTTTGTTTTAAAGCTGTTGTCATTTTTCCTTGTAAATTATTTTTCATGTCAATTCCTACTATTGCAGTGTTGCCACTTAGCAATACTGAACACCTATTTACTTCATTCAAATTCGCAACCCTTCGTGCGATTGCATTTGCTCTAGTTGATAGGTTATTCATTCCTAGATTATTAGGAGTGGTTCTGTTCATATCGGTTATATTATCCATATTTCTTCTATCGATTCCTACTAAATTGTTGTTTCTCCTGTCAATGCCTACCAAATTATTGTTTCTTCTTAAGCCTAAATTATTGTTAGGAGT
Organism: Clostridium sp. Cult2; assembly: GCF_021655075.1. Taxonomy (GTDB): domain Bacteria; phylum Bacillota; class Clostridia; order Tissierellales; family Tepidimicrobiaceae; genus Schnuerera. The sequence continues at coordinate 29,836 of NZ_PPXX01000061.1, read as the reverse complement.
TCTTTGACCAATTCTAGTCTGAGTTCCAGGTCGATTTACTGTACAACCAATGGTAGTCATGACTAAAGCAAGAACTAAAGCTAAAAATAAAATTTTATTTTTTTTCAAAATTTTCACCTCCTACATCTATTTTTGCTTTTTTAAGTTTTTTTATTTAGGCTAATTTTTAAATTATATGTATAAAGAAGGAACAAAAATATCATAACAGATGTTATCATAATTGATATTATATTAATAAAATTTATATCTGTTATAATATATAGAGTAATAATAAGGAGGAAAAACAATGGATACAACATGGAATAAAGATCTTTACTGCTTAATTGGAAGTCCAGTTTCAAAATCTTTATCTCCAATAATTAACAATAATTATTATAGAATTATTGGAGAAGATAATATTTATTTAATATTTGACATAAAAGAAAAGGATTTGGCAAATATTGTCGATTCATTTAAAATTTTAAATATAAAAGGTTTTAATGTGACTTTACCACACAAAATTAATATTATGAAACATTTAGACGCTATTTCCAGAGAGGCAAAAATTTTAGGTGCTGTAAATACTGTAAAAAATAAAAATGGTAAATTGATAGGATATAATACAGATGGCATAGGATTTATAAAATCTTTAGAATTAGAAAGAATAGATGTAAAAGATAAAATCATACTGATTTTAGGTGCAGGCGGTGCAGCAAATGCCATTTCTACTTCTTTATCTATGAACAGTGCAAAACATATTATTATTGGTAACAGAACCTTATCTAAAGCTGAAAAATTAGCAGCAAGAATTAGTAACCAATTTCCGAATGTAATAGTTGAATTAGATAGTTTAGAGTTGGAACACATATCAAAAGAAAAAATTAATATGGTTATTAACTGTACTTCAGTAGGTATGTATCCAAATGCAGATGAAAGTCCCATTGATATGGATGGATTTTCTAATGATTTAATTGTTTATGATATTATTTATAAACCTACGAAAACAAAGTTAATGGAACTAGCTGAAAAGAAAGGATATTATACTATAAATGGTATTTCTATGCTCATAAATCAAGCTTTATGTAGTCAAGAGATTTGGCTAGAAAGGAAAGACCATAACTTTTTAAACAATTATAGAGAAATAAAAAGGATTTTGCAATCTTATGTTGAATAATATACTGAATAATATTAAAATGAATAGGTGAAAAAATGAAAACTTCAAATTTGAAATTAGGTGAGCTTTTACTTTATTCTGGCAAAATAACTAAAGAGCAATTAGAAAAAGCATTGATAAAACAAAAATCCACTGATAAAAAAATTGGTGAGATTCTTGTTGAAGATGGATATGTTTCCAATAATGATATTATTGAGGTTTTAGAATTTCAACTGGGAATTCCTCATGTGAATTTAGAAAAATTTATTATAAACCCTGAAGTGGTACTTCAAATTCCGGAAAATATTGCAAGAAGATATGATTTAATAGCAATAGATGTAAAAGGAAATTTACTTATAGTAGCTATGGCAGATCCATTAAATATTTTTGCCATAGATGATATGAAGCTCTATACCAGCTATGAGATACAACCGGTTATTTCTGATATAGAAAGTGTTAGAAATAATATAGATAGGTTTTATAGGAAAGAAACTGCAGAAAAGGTTTTAGAAGAATTCATCAAATCTTATGAATACAGAGATGTAGGAGATTTAGATGATGAAGAATTATTAGATGTAAGTACAGCACCAGTAGTTAAATTAATAAATTCTATTGTGGAACAAGCTGTAGAAATGAGAGCTAGCGATATACATATTGAACCCTGGGATGAAGATATTAGAATCAGATTTAGAATAGATGGAGATTTACATGAAATAATGAAATTATCAAAGAATAGCCTTTCTGCATTAATTACAAGGATTAAGATAATTGGCAAAATGGATATTGCAGAAAAGAGAATTCCACAAGATGGTAGAGTTGAAACAAAGATTAATGGCAAAGAAATAGATATGCGTATATCATCAATTCCAACTGTATATGGAGAAAAGATGGTATTAAGATTATTAGACAGAAGTAATTTTATGTTTACAAAATCTCAACTAGGATTCAAAGAGGAAAATTTAATATTATTTGATAAAATATTAAGACAACCTTATGGAATGATATTAGTTACAGGACCAACGGGTAGTGGAAAAACTACAACCTTATATGCGGTTCTTAAAGAGTTAAATAGAGTTGAAAAAAATATTATTACTATAGAAGATCCAGTAGAATATAAACTAGAAGGAATTAACCAAGTTCAAATTAACCCAAAGGCTGGATTAACTTTTGCTAATGGATTAAGGTCTATATTAAGGCAGGATCCAGATGTAATAATGGTAGGGGAGATTCGGGATTCTGAAACTGCAAAAATAGCCATACGAGCAGCTATAACTGGACATTTAGTCTTGTCTACCCTCCATACCAATGATAGTCCTTCTTCTATTGTAAGGTTAATAGATATGGGTATAGAACCTTATTTGGTTTCATCAGCTATAATAGGTGTTGTTTCACAGAGACTAATTAAAGAATTATGTCCTAATTGTAAAACTCCTTATGAAGCCAATTATTCTGAAAAATCATTATTGGGAGTAGATGGTGAAGACTCTATAATCCTTTATAAATCAAAAGGATGTAACAGGTGTAATAATGGCTACATTGGAAGAAGAGCAGTCCATGAAGTTATGGTTGTAGATGAGGAAATGAGAAAACTTGTCAATGAGGAAGCCAGCATTGATAAGTTACGGGCTAGTGCAATAAATTCGGGGATGACAACTTTGTTAAACAATTCTATTGAATTAGCTTTACAAGGAATAACTACATTGGAAGAGAGTTTGAAAGCTGGTTATACTTTAGGTTAGGAGGAGTATAATGGATTTAATCGATTTAGTTAAACATGGGGTAGATTATAAAGCTTCTGATATCCATATTACTGTAGGAATACCACCAGTTTTTAGAATAGATGGATCTTTAGTCTATTTTGGAGAGAATATTTTATATCCTGAAAATACAAAAGCATTAGTTCAACAAGTATTAGATATGAGAGAATTAGAAGAGTTAGAACAAAATGGAGAACTAGATACATCCTATTCAAGTTCTGGTATTGGCCGATTTCGTATAAATGCATACAAACAAAGAGGCAGCTATGGGATGGCTATAAGAATAATACCTTTAAGAATTCCAACTATGGATAAATTAGGATTGCCTAATATAGTTAAGGAGTTAGCTATGCTTCCAAGAGGACTAATTTTAGTAACTGGTCCAACTGGTAGTGGTAAATCTACTACTTTAGCGTCAATGGTTAATTTAATAAATGAAGAGAAGAACTGTCATATACTTACCTTAGAAGACCCTATAGAATATTTACACAAGCACAATAAGAGCATAGTAAACCAAAGAGAAATTGGCTCTGATACCAATAGCTTTTCTAATGCCCTTAGAGCAGCATTACGACAAGATCCAGATGTAATATTAGTTGGAGAGATGAGAGATTTAGATACTATGAGTATAGCTCTTACAGCTGCTGAAACTGGACATTTAGTACTATCTACATTACATACTGTAGGAGCTGCAAAGACCATAGATAGAATAATAGATGTTTTCCCACCTCATCAACAACAGCAAGTTAGAGTTCAGTTTTCTTCAGTAATTCAAGCTATTATTTCACAACAACTATTACCAAAATCCAATGGTAATGGAAGGGTAGCAGCCTTTGAAATAATGGTTGCCACACCAGCAATAAGGAATTTAATAAGGGAAGAAAAGATACATCAAATAGATACCTCTATACAAACAGGAGGCAAACAAGGTATGCAAACTATGGATAGCTCTTTACTTGAACTATATAATAATGGAATAATATCTAAAGATACTATATTAAATCAAGCTATAAACTTGCATATTATACGAAGGTACGTCCTATAAGGTGGTGATTTAATGGCGTTATATAAATATAAAGCGGTTTCTGAATCTGGACAAATACAAGAAGGATACCATGAAGCTCCATCAGAATCAGACGTGCTGGTAATGTTAAAGAACAATAATTACTATCCTATGTCTATTGAAGAAGATAAAGGAACAGATATTAAAAAAGATTTATTTTCAAAAAAGGTTACAAAAAAGGATATAGCTGTATTTTGCAGACAATTCTATACTATGATAAATGCTGGTATAAGCATTATTAACTGCTTAGATATTTTGGAAAAACAAACAGAAAATAAAACCTTGAAAAAAGCCATTTACGTAGTTTCCCAAGATGTGCAAAAAGGTATGACCCTCTCTGAAGGGATGGCTAAGCATAAAAAGGTATTCCCAGATTTACTGATAAATATGGTAGAAGCAGGTGAAGTTAGTGGCAATTTAGATGTACTCATGGAGAGAATGGCTATCCACTTTGAGAAGGAAAATAATATTGAAAACAAAGTAAAAAATGCCTTGGTGTATCCTATAGTACTGAGTATATTGGCTATAGCAGTTGTTGTATTTTTGTTAACGGTAGTTATGCCAACTTTTATAGGAATGTTTGAATCCAGTGGTTCTATACTTCCTGCACCTACAAGGGCTCTTTTAGCTATAAGTAATTGGTTAACGCAATATTGGTATTTGTTTATTGGAATAGTTTCTATACTAATAATAGGAATTATTTCTTTTGGTAAAACAGATGGGGGAAGAATATTTTATGATAATTTGAAGATTAAAATTCCTGGGATAAAGAAGATGAATATAAAAATTATCACTTCAAGGTTTACAAGAACCTTGTCCACTTTACTTTCCAGCGGTATACCTCTTTTGCAAGCCTTAAATGTAGTTAGCAAAGTAGTGGGGAATAAAGTAGTTGCTAATAAATTGGACAAGACTAAGGAAGAAATTAGAAAAGGTATCACTATGTCCATTACCATAAAAGATATAAATCTATTTCCGCCCATGGTAGATTCTATGATAAAAATAGGAGAAGAATCGGGAGCCTTAGATGAAATATTATATAAAACTGCCGACTTCTATGATGAAGAAGTCGAAGCTTCTTTACAGAAGATGACCACATTATTAGAACCTATTTTAATAGTATTTATGGCTATAATCATAGGTTTTATCGTAATAGCTATGGCAATGCCTATGTTTGATATGGTAAATACCATAGAAATATAGTGTTAATTAAGTCAAATTTATATATATAATATTCTTAGTAAATCTTAACTAAAATATCTTAAAATACAACAAATATCTAATAAAACTGATATAATATATACAATAAAATATCCAAAGCAAACCCATCGAAAGATGGCGACGCAAAGCCAGAGTCTAAAATCACTATTTAGTAATCATGACAGTTCAGCTGCATAAATTATTTCAACTTTACCTTTATGCAGCCTTTTTTAATATTTAACTTTTATATAAGGGGGAGATAAGATGTTTCAATGGATTTTAAAAAGGATTAAAAAGAACAACAAAGGATTTACACTGGTAGAGTTAGTAGTAGTAATAGCTATACTAGGAATACTAGCTGGAATAGCCGTGCCAAGACTAGGAGCTTCCAGAAAAAGAGCAGCAATAACAGCCCATAATGCTAATGTGAGAACTTTAATAAGTGCAGCAAATATGTACATAGCTGATAACGATGTGCCTAGTGATAATAATGTAGTATGGACTGGAGAAGAAGGTGAAGGAAAAGATGAAACTTGGAAAGGTTATCTTCAAGACTGGCCTGAGGTACCAAAAGGATTAGAAGACAACGATGGAACAGCCATAACAGGACCATATCAAGTAACTATTTATACAAATGGTGATATTACGGTAGAACCTGTTACGATACCAACAAGCGATAATTCAGAACAAGACCCAAGCTAACTGGGACACCAGGGATGGGACACCAGGGACGGTTCTCACTGTCCCAAAACATTAAACCAATACTAGCAACTAAAGGAGGCTACCAATGGTAATACTAATATTCTTACTAGGCATAATCATAGGTTCTTTTCTAAACGTATGCATATATAGAATACCAAAGGGAGAAAGCATAGTTTTTCCTAGTTCCCATTGTCCAGGTTGTAGCACTCCATTAAAATGGTATGATTTAGTACCAGTACTTAGTTTTTTATTCCAAGGTGGAAAATGCAGATACTGTGGGGAGAATATCTCCCCTAGGTATCCTATTGTTGAATTACTAGATGGAATTATTTTTATTACACTTTATTTTATACTTGGATTTAATTTAGATTTCATATTCTATGCTTTTTTATTTAGCCTATTAATAATAATTACCTTTATTGATTTAGACTATCAAATAATACCCAATATATTAGTTATATTAATTTTGTTAGGTAGTATTATTTATAAATTATTAAATCTTTTACTTTATGGTATTCCTCTTAACCTTTTCAATGGCCTAATGGGTTTAACTATAAGTGGACTAATATTTTTAATTATACTTATTGTATCCAAAGGTGGTATGGGTGGAGGAGATGTTAAACTTATAGGGGTTTTAGGTTTTATATTAGGAGTTCCTAAAATTTTTCTAAATATCTTTTTATCTTTTTTAATTGGAGGAATAATATCCATATTTTTATTGGGATTTAAAATTAAGGGAAGAAAGGACCCTATTCCCTTTGGACCCTTTATTACATTAGCCTTTACAATTACTTTGTTTTGGGGAAATAGAATTATAGATTGGTATATAGCTAGTTTCTTACTGAGGTGAGTTTATGAATAATCAAAAGGGGAGTATATTAATATCCTTATTGCTTTTTATTGTTGTACTATCCATACTATCTGTTGGCATTTATAGATTAAGCTATTCTGCTGGCAGACAAGCCCGATTTTTAAGAGATAATAGCCAAGCCTATTATTTAGCTAAAGCAGGAGCTGATTTAACTATAAGTAATATTGAACAGATAATAAAGGATATGGAAGATAACAGTGATAAGAATTTTGAAATAGAGTTTCCAAATGAGGGAAAAGCGGTAATAACCTTAGAATGGGAGAATAATAATAGGATGATTATAATAAACTCCACGGGAGTGGTTAATGAAGGCAAAGGTTTTGAAAGTAGGAGTAGTATTCAAGCAAGGTTAAATTTTGACTTTAGTTCTGTAGGTACAGTGATACTAGGAGTTGATAATGGCGGAGTTATTTATAATATTGATAAAAATTTTGAAAATTTTAATCCTATTTATGGGGATAGAAATAATGAAGAAAAAATCCCTATACCTAATGCATTTGCTTGGAACGGTACAGATAAGTTATTATTGGTAGGATCTATAGATAAGAATGAACATGTTCAATCTTTAATATCCAGCGATGGCATAAATTGGGAAATCCTTAGTGGTATTTCTGATACTAAAGGGAAGGGATTAAGTTATGTTGTTTGGTCTGAAGAAGAAAATAGGTTTTATGCAACTAACATAAAAGAAGGAAATGGCAGCGGAAGTGGTCATTTATTTTATTTAAGTAAAAATGGTTATGAGTGGGATAATAATTGGAATGATTTTGAACCATCAAATAATTCCTTCGATATAGCAAAATTAGCTCAAGGCAATAGTATCTTAGTTGGCATATCCAATAAAAAGCAAGGACAAATAACATATTTTATAAAAGATGCTGAACACAATAATAATCATTGGGAAGAGAAAACAATAGATGAAAACTATGAATTTAATGGAATAATTTTTGGTAGAAAAAACAAACAAGATAAAGGACACTTCATTATTGTAGGAGAAAATAGAAACAATCCATTAATATTATCTTCAAAGGACAGCATAAATTGGAAAATCTTTATTGACGAGTCTATCAATGGAAAATTAAAGGATATAATATGGACAGGAGACAAGTTTGTTGCTGTTGGAGAGAATATAATATATGTTTCAGAAGACGATGCAGATAATGGCATTAAGTGGAATAAAATTAATTATAATATAGAGGGTAATAGCTTCAACATGGTCTCCTCTTATAAAAACTATATTATTGCTTATAGTGATGAAGGAGTATTATTTTCAAAAGATGGTGGAAGTAGTTGGATTCCAAAGGAAGTTAATGATAACTTTCCTGAACTAAGAGATATCATAGTAATAAATAAAAACAATAATAAACCTGATTTCAGTAATCCTATCATCCATTGGTCAAAATAATCAAGAAGGTGGTCACTATTAATAGTAAAGGATTAACTTTATTAGAAGTATTAATAACCTTAGCAATATTGGGGATTATAGTAGTTTCTTTTTTTTCTCTTTTTACACGGACTAATTTAAATATCAATTATTCTGGAAAAAGATAAAAGCTGTAATAGAAGCAAAAAGTATTTTAGATGAAATACACTCAGAAGTTGTAAATACTCAAAAGGAAAATGATCAAGATTATGATACTATTGTTCAGCAGGTTTTAAATAGCAAAGATTACAAAGATAATTATGAAATATTTACCAATGATAATAATTTCCACAAATATAACAACAAAATAATCCATTGTCTTATTGAAGAACAAGATATTGATATAAAGCCAACTGAAAATTCTAATAATACAGATTTAAAAATGCAAAAAATAAAAGTTATTCTTTTCTATGATAATGGAAAGGGAAAGGTTGAACTTTCAACCTATACACCTATTGAGGAAGATGAAAATGAAAAATAAACTACTTGAAAATAGAGGATTGACTTTAGTAGAATTATTAATAACAGTGGCTATTTTAGGAATCATGATTTCCTTTATGTTTACCTTTTTTCATTTTAACTATGATACTTTTTTTAGAAGTGCTACTAAATATACTACACAAACTAATTTAAATGAAGCTATAAGAATAGTTGAAGAAGAATTAAGGTTTGCAGATAGAATTTCCATATACGACGAAAAAGAGTTTGAGAATAATAAAAATTATATTTATATTAAGGATAGTGGAATAAAGATAAAAAAAGCAAATAATGAAAGGATAAATTTAAATATAGATGATATAGTAATCAACGTTGAAGAATCATGTTTTAAATTAAATAAAAATCTAATTACCATGGATATTAAAGTAGAATACAAATCCCATGACGAAGAATTTAGGATTAAATATACAATGGAATTATTAAATTTTAATAGTGATAATGATTTACAAGGTTCTATAATCGAATATAGTGAAATAAAAGGAGATGATACTTATTGAATTTAAAAGAATTTCTCCCTCGAAAAAAGGTCTTATCTTTAGATATAGGCTCCTATGAAATAAAAGGAGTTATAGGCAAAGAAACCAAAAAAGGAATAATTATTGAAAATTATTTTTCCATTCCAACACCTAATGGTGCTTATCATGATGGGCAAATAGTGGACAAGGATTTAATAAATTATGTAGTAGATGAAGCATTAAAGAAACAAAAAATCAAAACCAAGGATGTTTATTTAACTATTAATAGTTCAACTATAATAACTAGAGAGGTAATAATCCCAAAAGTAGAACTACAAGAAATCGAAAACATATTAAGATTCCAGATAACAGATTACATTCCTATGAATTCAGAGAATTATATTGTTCAGTTTAAGCTTATAGGTTCTGTTTATGAAGATGAAATAGAGAAATTTAGAATATTATTAATTGGAATTCCTAAGGAAATAGTAGAAAACCATTTTCAATTGATAAAGGATTTAGATTTAAACCCTTTGGTTTTAGATTATCAGCCTAATTCTATAGGAAAATTAATCCAATATGCCGAATTAATTAATGATGATTATCCAACTGAGAATGTAACTTTTGCTACTATCGATATTGGATATGATAATACTGAGGTTTCTATTATAAAAAATGGTACAATTCATGTTAGCAGAGTAATTGAAATAGGTGGTAAGTACATAGATCAAAGTATTTTAAACTTTTATGAATATAGTGAAAATGATTTGAAAGAAATAAAAGAAAAAATTAATGATATAAATGAAGTTGATGAAGGGAATCTAGATAGTAATTCTATTATTAATATTATAAAAAACGTCCTAAATACACTAAATGAGAGGATTGAAATTGTATTTAGATACTACTTAACCAGAGAATCGGGTAACCAAATAAATATGATACTTTTGCTTGGAGGAAATGGAAATTTTAATGGATTAGATAATTATTATTCCAATTATTTTAACATCCCTTCTATTACGCTCAGAGCTATTAATAATCTTGTTTTCGATGGAAAAGTTTGTGAGTACATGAATTCTATTGGAGCACTAATAAGAAGGGTGGGAGTATAGATTATGAAAGACTTAAATTTTTTTGAATCCTACATAGAAAAAAGCGAATTTAGAATAGATAAACAATGGATTTATTATTCTGTTGCTATATTGTTAATCTTTTTCATTATATTTTACTCCCTTTTTAATCAGATAAAAATAAGAAAAATGTCCAAAGATATTTCTAAACTAAAATCCATTCTTGAAGATAGTAGAATAAATAAAAGAGTAGAAGAAATTGAATTGAAAGAAAAAGAATTAAACCAATATAAAGAATCATTAGATAGAATAAAATTGGTAGATGAAAGCGTTGAAGATAATAGTATAATAGATGATTATTTATTGGATACTATTACTTCAAGAATGCCAGAGGATGTATTTTTTACATCCATTAGCATATATACAGACCATATGGAATTAGTCGGAATATCAGGGGATAAATGGTCTGTAGCAAATCTGGGGAAAAGTTTAGAATCAGTTGAAGAATTCAAAGAAATATTTATATCATCTATTTCTAAAGAAGATAAATATTATAATTTTATTTTAAACATTAACCTAAAGGATGTGAACTTAGATGGAGAAGATGAATCTATTGAAGAAGATGAAGCTCCAGAGAACAATGACTAATAATGAAAAAAAGCTTTTAATCCTTTTAGGGATAGTTATTGTTTTGTGGGCTACTTTTAGGTTTGTAATCCTACCTCAACATACGAAATTGCAGGCTTTGACTGATGAAAAGAATGAATATGAAGAAAAAATTTCTAGAGTCAATCTGATATTAAAAAAGGAAGGCAAAATTCAAAAACAATGGGAGGATTTACATACAGAAAAAATTGCCTTATCTAATAAATACTTTCCCATTATTGATCAACCACAGATAATTTATCTATTAAATGAAATTCTAAATAATGAAGATATGAATGTATTAGATATTAACTTTAGTAGGCCAAAGGAAGAGTATATTGGAGATTTGGCTGTTAATACTATGGATATATATATACCTTATAAAGCTAAATATGAAGGGTTACTTGAAACAATAAAAGGAATAACCTTTAGTCCCAAAAAGATGTTGATAACCAATTTAACTATGGATAAAGATGAAGGAGAGGTTTTAGCAGGTAATATATCTGTTAAAATATATGGATTAGATGGAATAGAAGAATTGGATAACAATATGGCATATATCACTATTATATCAAATAGTGAAAAAGATAATCCTTTTATTCCTTTTGATTATTTTGATAAATCAACAGAAGAAGGTTTACTTCTAGAAGATGAAAACAATTTAATAAATTTGGAAGAGAATATTAATATTGAAGAAAATTATAACAAGGAACTATTAGAAGATTTTGAAAGTGGAAGCTTTAATTTTATACCTTCTAACCAGTATGTAAAGGGTAATGTATATAGATCAGTTAATTCAATCTCTGATAAATATTCTATTAGGTTTGAGTATAATATCTTTGCTTTTGGAGATGAAAACAGAGCTTATTTGGATTTATTTAGTAAAGATATTGTTATTAAATATCCACCTTCTTCTATAGGGTTATGGATTTATTCCTACGGATATTCTCCAGTTACTTTAGGTATAAGGTTTAAAGGACAAGCTGATGAAAAGGTAGAGGTTGAATTATCTAAGGGTATATCATGGATAGGATGGAAATATGTTCAAGTTTCTCTACCGTCAGATTTATCCTTATACCCTTTACAGTTGGATAAAATATATATAGATTTAGCATATAACAGGGATGATTATGGGGTTCTAATATTTGATAAAATTGAAGCTAATTATCCTAAAGAGAGCAATAATACAAATAATTCTTTCACCTTCTATGTGGTTGAAAAAGGTGATACTTTAGATGAAATAAGCTTGAAATTCTATGGAACAATAAAAAAGAAAAATATTATTCTGAAGTATAACGAAATTAATTCCGATAAAGATATTAGAGAAGGTAAAGTTTTAGTAATTCCTAGATAAAGAAAGGTGGCTAAGTATGAATAAAACAGGGAAGCTATTATCATTTGTTATCGTATTAATACTTATATTTAACATTAATTCTAAAGTCTCTGCCTATATAGGTGAAGAAGAATATAAGGAAGCAGAGGAATTAGGAGAAAAATTGGGATATTATGATGGACTAATTAAAGGTTTTGAAAATTCTTCTAAATCCTCAAAAATTACTTATTATGAAGCTAAGCCATCAATAGAAGAAATTACAATAAAATATAAGGATTATTTAAAAGAACAAAACAATATATTTGATAACTATTTTTTATCTGGTTATTATACTGGATTTGAGAAAGGATATAATGAAACATCTATTGGTGATGGTTTCATTGTAAAAACTGATGCAAGGACTAAATATACGGACTATGCAATAATATTAGGGTTATTAACAGGGGAAATATATGGATATAGAGATTTTTATGCCAATAAAAATGCAAATATAAGCAAAGCTTTACCTTCTGACAAAGTATTGACTAAAATGTTCAATTTAGATAGATTAAACTATCAGGATAGATATTCTTTTTTAAATATTTTTAAAGGTAAATTTAAAGAGGGATACCAGGAAGGTTATGGAATAGCTAATTTTGAGCCAATGAAGATTTCCTATGAAGAAGGAATAACCCATGGAGAGTATTTTGGCAATATATTAGGAAGGACAAGTGGTTCTAAGGATTATTTTGATAATAAGACAAGGGATTATAAAAGACATATACCATCAAATACTAATATTATAAGGGAATATTCATTAAATAAAGATGGGGACGAATATAGAGAAGGGTTTTTAATAGGTTTTAGGAGAGCTTATGAAGAAAGTTATAATGAAAATTTTAGAACAATGAATGTAGACGAGCATAGAAGGTCTTATGAAAAAGGATATGAAAAAGGAAAAGTTGCAGGAAAAATTAAAGGTGAAATAAAGGCTAAGGGTGATTTCTACTTAAAACTAGATAATAACTGGAAGAGATATTATCCAACACAAAGTGGATTGATTAGAGAATATAGTCTTACTACAGAATCTGAAAGGTATAGAGATGGGTTTTTTAGTGGATATATAGAAGGATTTGCACAAGGATATGGATTAACAATTCAACAATTAAGTGAAGATATTATTGTGAAAAAATCCATAGTTAAAGAGGTACCTATTTCTGGTGGAGAAGTTAATAGTTTGGATAATATTTCTACTTTAAATATAGATAAAGGAACCTATTACAATCCTGTTATTGTTACCATAGATATGTTGCCAGATAATTACTATTCTATTGATGAAGGATTTATCAAGGCTTCAGGTAATTATAGCATCAATATATTAAACAAATCCAATGAAACCGACAATAAAAAGGATATTGAACTAAAGTTTGAATACTATGGAAAAGACAATGGTGGCATTTATAAACTAGTGAATGATAAATGGCTATATATTTCTTCTTATATAGAAGATGGATATATAAAAGCATTAATCAAACCTAATTCTTTTAAAGAACAAGATAATGTCTATTGTGTGTTAGTAGATAAGAATACAAAAGTATTATTAGATATAAGAAATCATTGGGCAAGAGATGAAATAACTGCTTATCAACGAAGGGAAATAATTTCAGGTTATTCTAATAATAAATTTATGCCTGATAATAAGATATTAAAGGGTGAATTTTTATCTATATTAAGTAAAGTATATAATTGGGAATTATCTTATGATAAAGGGAATGTAAATTATGAAAAAATTATTAATTATGCAGCTAACAAAGGATATATAAATAATGCTTTGGACAATCCTTTTAGATTTAAGGAAGGGATTACGTATAAGGAAGCAGAAGCTATTATGAGAAAAGTTACAGGTTCGGAGAATTACCATTGGTATAATTTTTCATCTAAGATATTATATGAAAAGCTTTATAAAAGCAAATCTTATAATAGTATGAATAATTACCTCTCGAGAGCAGAAGCTGTTTATATGCTATATGTTCTTAATGAATGGAGGTATTAGAATAAAATGTTAAGGGATACTAGGGGGATTACCTTAATTGAGCTTCTTGTGATAATAAGTATATTATCCATATTGCTAATTATACCTGCTTACAAGGGCAATAATATTCAAAATTATAAGGAAAGAAAAGAACTAAGGGAATTTAAGAATGATATAAACTATGCTAGGAATAGAGCAGTAGTAGAATCTAGATTATATAGAATTGATATAAGGACCAATAATAATTCTTATTTAATAATTAAATATAGTAAATTTCCTGAAACCATTAAGAAAAAGGAATTTACCAATGGCATTAAAGTAAAAAGTACTAATATAGAAAATGATGAATTGGTATTCAACTATTCAGGAGCCCCTAAAAATGCAGGAACTATATATTTAGAGAATAGTAAGGGAGAAACAATAGAAATTACTATTACCCCTGCAACAGGTAAAGTAAATATATATTACAATCGAAAGGGAAAAAAGAATGAATAAAAAAGGTTTCCTTCTTGCAGAAACAATAATGGGATTATTTCTACTAGGGGTTATAGCAGTGAGCTGCTTGCCAATTTTAAACACTGCTATAGACAATATGAGGATTGCCAAACATAAAATGGAAATGCTATTCATTGCAGAATCTACTATAGAACAAATCAAAGCTTTTGATTATAGTTGGACAGATGAAGAACATATATTTGATATGAGTTTAAAAGTGTTAATTGATACTTTGCATGATTCAGATGCAATAGCTGTTAGATTGCCATTAGATAATAAAAGTGAAGAATATAAATATTTTTGTACTATATATAAGAAGAATAATAGTATAAGTCTGTGGGAATTAGAGATAGAAGTTGCTCCGTATAAGGATAATAAGAAAATAAAAAGCATTGAGATATTGACATTTATTCCTGTACCAATAGTGGATGGAGAATAATTATGAATAAAAATAAAGGGTTTACATTGGTAGAGCTTATATTATCTTTTGCCATTAGTTCCATAATTGTTTTAACTCTATTTTCTATCCTTAATTTTACCATTAAAAGTTGTAAACTAGGGGAATTTGAAGACGAAGTGTTATTAAACGGTAGATATGTGATAGAGTATATAAAAAGAGAGATAAAAGGAGCAGATAAGGTAATAGCACTCAATAAATTTGATGGTTTAGAAGAAAGATATGAAAATAATCTTGGTTTTGTAATTATGAAATATGATTCAGGGGGCACTTATAAATATAATTATTCTACATATTTTTATAAAAATAACAGGATATATAGAGATGCTTTTAACACTAACATCGACAAATTGCCAAAAGGGAGCGCTTTTAGTGGGAATAATGAAATTGCTGAATATATAATATCTATAGATGGATCAAATGCAAATTTTAACACAAAATTAATTAATCTATCTATTACATTAGAAGGAAAAAACAATAAAGAAATAAGATTTCAGTCAAAACTCAATATTAGATGCCCAGTTATTTATTAAATTATGAGGTGGAATTGTGAATAAGGATAAAGGATTTATTTCTATTAACGCTTTATTTATTATGGTTATAACGTTGATTTCTGCCTTGTTTTTAATATATACATCTAACCAAGAATATTTAATTATAAACTCTAGTAAAAATAATATTCAAGCTTACTATCTTGCAGAAAGCAAAATACATATGGTATTAAATAAGGAAGAATACTATTATGGACAGTTGTTACCAAGAATAGAAACCTATTTAAAGTATGGAAGACTAGGTCCAACTTATGATGGAAAAATTTCTTTAGACAATAAAGATTTATTTGAAGATGATAACAATAATATTGTTAATTTGAGTTTTGCTGAAGAGAACAAAAGAAGAATTTTAGAATTTAAAACCTCTAGTACCTATTTTGGTATTTCTAAGAATATTTTAGCAAAGATGACAATAATCAATGATTTATTTGAAATGTGGATTCCAATAGTATCCATAGAACATATTCAACAGGATAAGGTGGAGGAATTTACAAATTATATGCTGCATTTACAAGAAAAAATTGAAATCCCAAAACTACCTAATGGAATAAAAGCTATAGATGCAATAGACTATGAAGAGGTAAAAATTATTAATGGGTTAGATAATAGAATCAATATTGAATTTTTTAGAAATAATATTGATGAACCAGTAAAGAGAGAAATTTTAGTAAATGAAGAGATATTTTTATTGCTAAGGAATAGTCATACTGTTCCAATTTTATCTATTGCTTCAGAAAAGGATTGGGAGAAGGTTAAATTAAAAGGGATTATTCATGTAGAAGGGGATTTGATAATAAATAGCGATTTTGAATTAGATGGTATTGTAATTCTCCATAATGGCCAAATTATTATTAATCCTTCCAAGGAAGTGAAAATCCATGGAATTATTCTGTTGAATAATTGTTATGAAAATCTATTAGACTATGAAAAAGTTCAAATAAATTACAACTATAACTTTATTAAGGAATATGGTATTTATTTACCTAAATTTATAGAACCTAAGATTCAACACATTAAAAATTACTGATTAAATTACTGATTTTTTAAGGAGGGATAAATGTGGAGTTGCGAAATTTAATGGAAGATGAAGTTTTATATGCAATAAATAGAATATTGAAAGATAAAGAGGACATATGTACCTGCAATAAATGTAAATTAGATATTGCAGCCCTTACCCTAAATAATTTAAAACCTAAATATGTTGTAACTGAAAAAGGAGAATTGTACGGGAAAGTTAATACATTAAATTATCAATTTGATGCAGATTTAATAACAGAGATTGTGAAAGCTATTGAAATAGTAAGGAATGAGCCAAGGCATGAATATTAATATTAATTCTAAAAATATTGTTTTAATTGGAATGAGTGGAGTTGGGAAAACTGGTGTTGGGAAATACATAGCTAATAAAACGAAAAGGAAATTTATTGATACTGATGATATGATAATATCTTTTACTGGGGAAACCATTGATGATATATTTAGTAAGTATGGAGAAGAGTACTTTAGGTTTTTAGAAAAAAAAGCTATAAAAAGGGTAGCTTCAGAAAAAAGAACTGTAATATCTACAGGGGGTGGAGTAGTATTAAATAATAAAAATATCCAATTATTGCAAAGTAATGGAATAATTTTTCTGTTAAAAGCTAGTATAAATACTATGGTTTCAAATATAGAATCTACTCCATCTTCTAAAGAAAGAAGGCCACTCCTTAAAGATAGCTCATGTCTTAGACAGAGGATTAAAAAGATATATAAAGAAAGAGAAAAAATATATCTTGCAAGTGCAAACCAAATTATCAATGTGGATGGCAAAACTATTGAAAAAATTGGTGATGAAATTATTTATATCTTTAAACAGCTTAACCCTTGTAGTTGATTTTAATGATTGATATAATAAAATAATATTATATAATGAAGGAAGATGTTGATGAAAATTTTAGTAATTCATGGTCCTAATATGAATCTATTGGGCAGAAGGGATAAATCAATATACGGGAATTTAACATTAAAAGAGATAGACAATATGATTCAATTAGAATCAGAGAAACTTAACATGGAAGTTGAAGTATTCCAATCTAATTGTGAAGGAGAGATTATAGATAAGCTTCATAGTACCTTAGATGATTATTATAATGGGGTCATAATCAATCCAGGTGGTTATACCCATTATAGTATCTCCATTAGAGATGCTATTGAGGTATTGAATATACCTGTAATTGAGGTTCATTTGTCCAATATTTTTAAAAGAGAAGA
This sequence comes from Clostridium sp. Cult2, assembly GCF_021655075.1. Classification (GTDB taxonomy): domain Bacteria; phylum Bacillota; class Clostridia; order Tissierellales; family Tepidimicrobiaceae; genus Schnuerera. Next base: position 11,926 of record NZ_PPXX01000061.1, on the reverse strand, counting down.
TTTCAGAAAGAAATCCGTAACTGCTCCCGTATGCGAGGGTCAAATATCTGGTTTTGGTGTAAATAGTTATTTATTGGCATTGGAAGCGTTTAGTATTATGAATGAAAATGTTTAAGGAGGTTTTAATATGATTTCAGCAGGAGATTTTAGAAAAGGAGTTACTTTTGAAATGGATGGAGATGTATATCAAATTGTGGATTTTCAACACGTTAAGCCAGGAAAAGGCGCTGCTTTTGTTCGAGCTAAAATAAAAAGCGTAATGACTGGTACAATAAAAGATTTAACTTTTAATCCTAATGATAGATACCCAAAAGCTAGAATTGAGACAAAGGAAATGCAGTATCTATACAATGATGGAACTCTTTATTATTTTATGGATAATGAAACTTATGAACAATTGCCATTGGAAAAGGGCCAGGTAGAAGAAGCAATAGTATATATTAAAGAAAATGATAATGCTATTATTAGATTCTATGAAGGTAAGCCTTTTGAAGTGGTAGCACCTAACTTTGTAGAATTAGTTGTATCTCATACTGAGCCAGGAGTCAAAGGGGATACAGCAACAGGAGCTACAAAACCTGCAACCCTTGAAACAGGTGCTGTTGTAAATGTGCCTTTATTTGTCAATATAGGGGATAAAATCAAAATAGACACTAGAACAGGTGAGTATTTATCAAGGGCCTAGGGAATAATAAAAATATAAAAATTTATAGGAGGGATTTACATGGAATATCTTTACCAGAAAGTATCATACTTAAAAGGATTGGCTGAAGGTCTTGAAATTGACAAAGAATCAAAAGAAGGCAAACTATTATTACATATAATAGATGCCTTAGAGGATTTTGCAGATGTAATAGATGAGGTAATCGAAGATTATAACGACTTAGAACAATATGTAGAATATATAGATGAGGATTTAACGGATGTTGAAGAAGAACTATATGAATTTGATGATGAAGATGATTATTATCCTTATGAAGAATTTGATGATGATTATTTTGACGATGACTTTGATTATGAAGAATTTGATGAAGATGATTTAGAAGAAAAATTAGACGAATAATAAATTAAAAAGAGACTTAAAACCATTATGGTTTTAAGTCTCTTTTTTTTGCATATTTTTTAAGCTTGTTCATATTTATATATAAAGGAGGGACATGTCATGGATGAAAAGGAAATTGTAATATATGAAAATGTATTGGAATATATTAGTTTAGAATTAAGCCACATTCTTAAAAATATTCCAAATAAATATAAAGGGATTATAGAAGAAATAAGGCTTAGATATGGAGTACCTATCAATATATATTTAAACAATTCTGACTATTTCGTTACATCAAAGGGCTCCTTAACTAAAAATAAAGAGGAAGGTAGATTGGTTAACAAGCAAGAATTGATTGAGACTTTCCAACTTGTTAGTAACTATTCAGTTTATGCCTTTGAAGAAGAAATTAAAAATGGATTTATTACATTAAGAGGAGGTCATAGAGTAGGTATAGGAGGAAAGGTATTATATGGTACAAAGGGAATTGAGACTATTAGAAATATATCTTCATTGAATATTCGGATTGCAAGGGAAAAAATAGGAGTTTCGGAAAAACTAATAAAATACATTATTGATTTTCCTCAAACTATTCATAATACATTAATTGTTTCTCCACCTCAATGCGGGAAAACTACTATTTTAAGGGATTTGATAAGGAATTTAAGCAATGGAAGTAAATTATTGGGGGGAAAAGGGCTAAAGGTAGGGGTTATAGATGAAAGGTCTGAGTTAGCAGGTATGTACAATGGAATGCCTCAATTCCAGATTGGGTTAAGGACAGACGTTTTAGACGGTTGCAATAAAAAGGATGGTACAATTATGCTAATAAGAGCAATGTCACCAGAAATAATAGCTATGGATGAGATTGGTAGTATTACTGATGTAGATGCTATTCATGAGGCTCTTAAAGCAGGAGTAAAGATAATTGCAACTATCCATGGAAGTAATTTAGAGGATTTACTTTCAAAGAGAAGTCTAAGAATGTTAATTGAAGACAAAATTTTTAAAAGATATATATTTTTAGATAATTCAAAGGGAGTAGGTACAATAAAGGATATTATAGAAGGTGATACTTTTACCTCCATAATTTAACAAGAAAGAAGGGGTTTTATGGCTTTAATAAAAATCATAGGGGGATTATTAATTATCCTTTCTACTACTCTAATGGGTTATCATTATGGAAGTAGATTTTCTAATAGATTAAATAATCTTTTATACCTAGAGCAATGTTTTAAAATTTTGGAAACAGAAATTGTATATGGTGCCATTCCATTACCAGAAGCTTTAACCAATGTTTATAACAAAGGGAATAAAAAAATATCTTATATATTTGAAGAAATAAAATTACATTTACTACATAACAAAACTGGAGATATATATCATAGCTTTTATAGCGTAATTGTATTGTTAAAAGATAGATTAAGTTTTAAAAAAGAGGATATAGAAATTTTTTTATCCTTAGGAAGGGTCTTAGGTTCATCTGATAGACAAGATCAAGAGAAAAATTTCAAATTTATTTTTAATCAGTTGGAAATACTTCAAAAGGAAGCAAAACTAGAAAGAGATAAGAATGAAAAGATGTATAAAAATCTAGGAATACTTACTGGGATTACTATTGTGATAATTCTGTTGTAGAGGAGAGAGAAGATATGGATATAGATTTGATATTCAAAATAGCAGGTATAGGCATATTGTTGGGTATCCTTCATACTGTTTTAGATAAGGCAGGTAAAGAGGAGTTTGCCTATATTACAACTTTATTAGGAGTTGTAATTGTTTTTAGTATGGTTATAGGTTTAATTTCTAAATTATTTAATAGCATAAAGACTTTATTTCAGCTATATTAAACGGGAAGTGATATTATGGAAATTATACAAATTGTTGGGATAGGAATTATATCTACAGTACTGGCAGTATTAGTCCGGAGAACAATTGGATCTGAATTTGCTATATTTATTAGCCTAGTAACAGGCATACTAATATTTTTTATGATTCTTGATAAATTGGTATATGTAGTTGAAACATTAAGTCAATTAGCTAAGAGTACCAGTGTCGAATTTACATATTTTACAACTATACTTAAAATTATAGGCATTGCATATATAGTTGAATTTGGTGCTCAGATATCTAGAGACGCAGGCGAAGAAGCAATTGCATCAAAGATTGAATTAGGTGGAAAGATAGTAATGATGGTACTTGCTATTCCGATTTTAATAGCATTGATGGAATTGATTATAAAAATACTTCCCTAAAGGTGGAGAAGATGAATAAAAATAAAAGGGTTTTAGTTAAACTAATTATATTAATATTAATAGTGTTTTCACATTTCTCATATGCTGAAAATCTAGATGAAAATAATGTTAGTATTACGGATAAATTTTTAGAGGAGCAATTAAATAGTTTAAAAATAAATGAACTAGAACTTATATTAGAAGATATATTAGCAGGAAACGAAGGTTTTTATCCCAGAATAAATATAAAAGAAAACATTATATCTATGGTTAAAGGCGAAAACAAATTAGATATTACCCAAATAAAAGATGGAGTAGTGAAGATTTTTTTTAAAGAGATACTGAACAATTTTAACCTGATTTTTCAAATACTAATAATAACTGTAGCTTGTTCAATTTTAACAAATTTGCAAAGTACATTTGAAAAAGATACAGTGGCACAACTAGCTCACTACGCTTGTTATATAATTTTGGCTATGTTGATGATAAATAGCTTTATGTTAGCTTTGGATTTAGGTAAAAAAACTGTAGTTCAAATGGTTAATTTTATGCAAATCATTTTACCTATCTTATTGACTTTACTAACTGCAATAGGCGGACCCAATACTAGACTTATTTTTCATCCTTTGGTAATTGGAGTAGTCAACATAATTGGATTCTTGATTAAAAACTTGGTGTTTCCATTAATATTTTTTACTTTTATTATTGGTGTAATAAGCAATATTTCACAAAAAGTTCAGTTTTCTAAATTATCTGAACTAATGCGACAAATAATAATTGTTATTATTAGTGCTTCTTTCACCGTGTTTATTGGCATAATTACTATGTATGGGATAGGTTCTAATATCGATGGGGTTACTATTAGAACCGCCAAGTTTGCTGTAGATAATTTTATACCGATAATAGGAAAATTTTTATCTGATGCCGTAGAAGCAGTTGTAGGTTGTTCAGCAATATTGAAAAATGGTATAGGAATGATTGGTCTTGTGGTTTTGTTTTTTATATGTATAGCTCCTGCTATTAAAATAATAGTTTTAATATTTGTTTATAAGGCAATTGCTGCACTAATAGAGCCTATTGCATCTATTAATATTTCTAGTAGCTTTAGCGAAGTATCTAAGTCATTACTATTGTTATTGGTAGGAATACTTTCTGTTGCAACTATGTTCTTTATAACCATTACAGTAATAGTTGAGGCGGGGAACACGACTATTATGTTTAGGTAGGTGATTACATGGGATAGTGGAGTTTTTGAAGGTTTGGGTAAAAGATATTGCTATAATATTTGTCCTAATTTCTATAGTAGAAATAGCTTTGCCAAATAGTAATATGAAAAGGTATATAGATATGGTAATAGGACTATTAGTGATAATAGTAATAATTACACCATTTATCAAGTTAATCCATAAGGATTTTAATATGGATAGAGAGGTATTTAGCAATACTGTAAATCAAATAAAATTTGAATATAGAGATAATATTGAATTATCATCACTACAAGAAGAACAGATAAAAAAAATGTATATTAATAAAATTAAAGATGAAATCCAAGGACATATCCTAGGTTCTACCGAATACCAAGTTGAAGAAATAATAATTTCAATATATGAAGATGAAATAAATTATGGAGAAATTAAAGATATAGATATAATTTTGAAAGAATATATTGATGCAGAAGAATCAACTGAGGCTTTAATAACTGTGGCTCAGATTGAAAATGTTGAGATTGGAGAAAGCAAAGAAAGGACAAAAAATTTGCAAGTCCTTCAAAACAGTGAAGATATAGTAAATATTATTAATAAAAATTACAATATTTCTAAGGAAAACATAAAAGTATATATAAATACTACGAGGGAAGGTGAATAGGTTGGATAAATTAATCAATAGGATTAAAGAATACTTAGATCAGATAAATAATAAGGAGTTAATTAGGAATTTATTCATAATACTTATTATTGGAATCATACTTATTATAATAGCTGATATTTTTATCCAATATAGAAAAGGTTCTGATGACGGAATAATGCTAGAAAATGAAATAAATAATACTTCTAGCGTTGGGATGGATTATGGCACTATTTTAGAGAAGAAGCTTGAAAATACATTAAGCCAACTAAAAGGGGTAGGTGAGGTAAAGGTAATGATAACTTTAGAGGATACTGTTGAAAAAATTCCAGCATTTAACACTACTAAAAACAATGAAACAACTAATGAGTTAGATTCACAAGGAGGAACTAGGGAAATTATTAGAGAGGACATGACCATTCAAGTAGTTACAGGTAGTGAAGGTTCATTAATTGTTCTTAAAGAAATAAAACCAACAGTTAAGGGAGTAATAATAATAGCAGAAGGGGCTGAGGATTTAGAAGTTAAAGAGAGACTTTATGAGGCGGTTAAAACGGTATTGGGGATACCTGGCAATAAGGTTGAAGTTTATGCTAGTAAATAGGGGGGATAATTGATGTTTTCTATGAAAAAACCAGCAATAATATTAGTATTAATAGTCCTATTAGTATTTACTGGTTATCTAAATCATAATTTAACTAAGCAAGCTTTATCGAAGGTTTCAAATGATTATCAAAAACATGAGGAAATGGAATTAGCTGAAGGGATTTTTTTAGAAGATAATAATTTGGTTCCAACAATATCTGAAGGAGATGATAAAGATGATATTGAAATATTAGATACTAGAGAATTAAAAGATATTGATGAGATTTCTAAAAATGCTGAAGAATTTATTGAGGAAACCATTGTTAGAGAAGATAGTCTAAGGTCAAAGAATTATTTTATAGAGCAAAGATTATCTAGGGACAAACTTAGGGCAGGATTAATTGATAGATTGAATGAAATTGTAAATAATGACAATACTATTGATGAAATGAGAACTGAGGCTCAAAAAAAGATTATGGAAATAGGTGAAATATCAGAAAAGGAATTGGTTGTTGAAGGATTAATAAAGGCAAAAGGATTTGAGGATGTATTGATTTTTCTTACGAAGGAAAGTGCAAAAGTTGTTGTATCTATAGATGAACTATCTGAACAGGATGTGGTAAAGATTCTAGACGTTGTTATCACTGAAACTAACTTAGAGGCGTCTAATATAAAAATAATGAAAAAGAATTAGAATTGATTGTAAAAAACTTAACCCTCTGATATAATAACCCTAAGGACTTTCAGATAATGGGAGGTGTCTATAGTGACTGAATATTCTAGTGATGAAAAGATTAAATATGGTACAGTGAAAATTGCTAATGAAGTTGTTGCCATAATAGCAGGCTTAGCTGCTACAGAGGTAGATGGCGTAACAGGTATGAGTGGAGGCATTACTGGCGATATTACTGAAATGTTGGGCATGAAAAACCTATCTAAAGGTGTGAAAGTTGAGGTTGGTGAAAAAGAAGCGGCAATAGATATATTCCTAATCGTTGATTATGGTTCTAAAATATCAGAAGTGGCATCAAAAGTTCAACAAAATGTTAGGGAGACAGTTGAAACAATGACTGGTCTTAATGTAGTAGAGGTTAATGTCAATGTTCAGGGTGTTAACATACCTAAAGAAGAGCCCAAAGTTGAGAATGAACCAAGAGTAAAATAGTATATTTACCCTCTGGAAACCAGAGGGTAATTTTAAATATATTTTAGGAGGATGAATCAATTATGATTGTAATTGATAGGATTATCTTAACTGTATTATCTATTTGTCTAATAGTTTTTTCAATTATTATGATATTTTTTCCCTTTGAGCGAATTCAATTTTTATCTATAGATAATGTTAAATATATTTTTGAAGGAATTAAAGGCAACTATGTTTATACTGGGATAGGACTTGCTTTGTTATTATTAAGTATTAGAATGTTTATTTTGGGGTTGAAGACCAATGATAGAAAATCAAAGATAACATATTTGGTTCAGAGGACAGATTATGGAGAAATAAACATTTCATCAGAAACAGTAGTAGGGCTAGTAGAAAGTGTATCAAACAAATTTACCGGTATAAGAAACATTGTAACAAAAGTTGATATTGTGGAAGGACAAATATTCATAAATTTAAAAGGAGAAGTTTATCCTGAGATAAATATACCAGAAACTACAAAAGAACTTCAGAATAAAGTAAAGGAACACGTTGAAAACTGTACAGGAGTAAGTGTTAACGAAATAAAAGTAATTATAAGCAATGTTACTACACCTATTAGAAATGTAAAATAGCAAACGAGGTGTTTACAAATTGAGAAAAGAATTATTCAGTGAGCTAACGGAATATTTAAAGGGCAATAAAGGCAAGGTATTAGGGGGTATTTTTGGTTTCTTAATAGGTATACTGATACTTGTAATAGGTTTTTTTAAAACTATGTTTATAATTCTATGTACTTGGTTAGGGTTATTAATTGGTAGTAAAGCCTATGGCATAGAAGATATAAAAAAATTATTAGAGAGATTACTATCTCCAACAAAGAGAATATAATATGAAAAGTCAATTATATTGATTGAAATATATTAGGGAGGCTAGAAATGGGTAGAAGATATGCAAGGGAATCTACAATGAAACTATTATATCAAATGGAAATAAATTCGGATTTTTCTAATAATATAATTAATATGTTTATTGAAAATAATAAATTTAATCTAGGAGAGATAGAATATATCGAAGACGCTGTAAAAACGATTATCAGTAATTTGGAAGAAATAGATTTTCATATTAAAGAAAATATAGAAGGATGGGAACTACATAGATTGGCAAGAATAGATTTATGCATTTTGAGAATAGCTATATATGAAATAGTCTATAGAGAAGATATACCAGTTGAAGTTTCTATTAATGAAGCTATTGAGGTTGCAAAAATATATAGCACCGATGAATCTTCCAAATTTATAAATGGAGTATTAGGAGGTTTTGTCAGAAGAAGGGATAAAAATGAGTAAAAGATACTTTATTGGAATAGATACATCTGCATATACTACTTCTTTAGCAGTAATAGATAATAGTAATAATATTATTTTGGATTTGCGAAAAATACTAGAGGTTAAAGAAGGAAAAAAGGGTTTGAGGCAACAGGAGGCTGTTTTTCAGCATATCAATAATTTACCCTTATTGATTGAAGAAATGGCAATGGAAATCGATATTAATAATGTAGATACTATTTCTTGTAGTAATAAACCTAGAAGCATAGAAGAATCATATATGCCTGTTTTTATAGTAGGTAAAGGACAGGCTTTTATTTTATCAAAAATACTAAACACTAAATATAGAGAGTATAGCCATCAGGAAGGGCATATTGGCGCTGGGATTATGGATAATCAGATTAGACATTATGATAAATTTTTAAGTTTTCATATTTCTGGTGGGACAACGGAATTATTATTAGTTAACAATAAAGATAATAAAATGTCTATCCAAATAATTGGTGGTACATTGGATTTAAGTATAGGACAATTAATAGATAGAATTGGAGTTGAATTAGGATTAGCTTTTCCCTGCGGTGTAGAAATGGACAGAATATCTCAAAGAGGTAGCGTGCTAAATTTAAATGTACCCATGAGTTTAAAGGATGATACATGGTTTAATTTATCGGGTATGGAAAATTATTTTAAGAATTTAATTAAAAACTATTCGTATAGTAAAGAAGATATATTAGCCACATTATTCGAAACTATATCAACTATAATTTATAAAATAATATTCAATAGCCATATTAAATATAATTTAGATAATATTTTGATCACAGGGGGTGTTTCAGCTAATAGAATTTTAAGAGGATTCTTATTTGAAGAGTTGAATAATAAAAAAATAAAACCTTTCTTTACTAAAATTGAACTATGTACAGATAATGGAGTTGGTATAGCATATATAGGTAAAGAAGGATATTTAGTAGGTGATTAATATGGACTCTAAACCTTTAAAAGTGAGTGAAGTAAATCAATATATAAAAAGGATATTTGCCGGTGACTGGATACTCTCTAATATAAAAGTTGAAGGAGAAATATCTAATTTCAAACATCATTATAGCGGACATATGTACTTTTCATTAAAAGATGACAAAGGGAAACTAAAATGTGTAATGTTTAGAAATGATAATAGACTAGTGAATATTGACTTAAAAGATGGGATTAAGGTCATTGCTACAGGGTATATCTCTGTGTATGAAAAAGAAGGAGATTATCAGCTCTATGTAAAGAGCATTGAAGAAAGTGGTATAGGGCATTTATTTGCAGCCTTTGAAGAACTAAAAAAACGATTAGAAAAAGAAGGATTGTTTAATCCAGAAAATAAAAAGAAGTTACCATATTTACCTAATAAAATTGGCGTAGTTACCTCTTCTACTGGGGCAGCAATAAAGGATATAATTACTGTAATTAAAAGAAGGTTTCCTGTTGCTGATATATTAATCTATCCAGTATTAGTACAAGGTGTACAAGCTCCAAAGGAAATATGTGAAGGCTTAGAGTATCTTGATAATAGAGACGATATCGATGTAATTATTACTGGTAGAGGGGGTGGCTCCATAGAAGAACTTTTTGCTTTTAATCACGAATCAGTGGCTAGGACTATATTTAACATGAAAACCCCTATAGTTTCAGCAGTTGGACATGAAACTGACTTTACTATTGCTGATTTTGTTTCGGATTTAAGAGCAGCAACTCCATCTGCTGCTGCAGAATTAGTTACTCCAGAACTAGAGAAATTAAAGGAGAATTTAGACCAAAATTTAGGTCGATTACGGAATTCTTTTCACTATATTTTAAATGATAGGGATGTAAAATTAAATTATATAAAACGGAGTTTGGATTTTTATAATCCAATTTATCAGTTAAAAGAGAAAGTACAAGAGCAAGACAATTTATTTAAAAAACTTGTTTTTATTATGGAAAACACATTGGAAAGTAATAGGAATAGAGTGGCTAATATGTTAAATAGTCTTAATTATTTAAACCCAATTTCTTCTTTAGATAGAGGATATGGCATAATATTGGATGAGAATAATAATATGATTACCACTGTAGATAATATATCTATGGATGATGAGCTAAAACTTTTAATCAAGGATGGTATTATAAGGGTAAAAGTGGTTAGAATTAGCAAAGGAGAGTTCAATTATGAAAAATAGCAAATTGACTTATGAAGAAGCTATTAAAGAATTAGAGGAAATAATTGAAGAGTTGGAAGAAGAAAATTTATCTATAAAGGATTCTTTAGAAAAATTTAAAAGAGGAATAGCCTTGTATAATTATTGTAATGATATGTTGAAAGACATTGAGGGAGAGATCAAAATACTATTAAAAGATGAAAATGATAATTTAGAAGAAGAAGATTTCTATATGGAGGTATGACAAAATGGAGCTAAATGAAGAAATTCAAAGTGCTAGAGAAATAATTGATAGACATTTATCTGATATATTGAATAGTAAAACAGGCTATCAGGAGAAAATATTTGAATCAATTAATTATAGTTTGTTTACAGGAGGCAAAAGATTAAGGCCAATACTATTATTAAAATCATGCCAAATGTTTAGTGGAGATTATGAAAAATCTATTCCTTTCGCATTGGCAATAGAAATGATACATACTTATTCTTTAATTCATGATGATTTACCCTCAATGGATGATGACGATTTTAGAAGAGGAAAATTAACAAACCATAAAGTTTATGGGGAGGCAATTGCAATATTATCAGGAGATGGATTGTTAAATCTAGCTTTTGAAACCATGACAGAATATACCCTGAAGAATTCAAAAACTATTGATGATTACAAAAGAAATATTTGGTCAATTAATGAAATAGGCAAATATTCTGGAATATTTGGTATGGTTGGTGGACAGGTAGTGGACTTATTATCAAACGAAATTGTCATGGATGAGGATAAGTTATTATTTATGTATAAATCTAAAACGGCAGCTCTTATTCAAGCTTCTGTTGTTGCTGGTTCTATATTAGGAGGAGGAAAAGAGGAAGATATAGAGAAGATGAGGCGATTTGGATTATATCTTGGGCTAGCATATCAGATAAGAGATGATATATTAGATGAAAAAGAGGATAAGCTAATTAACAAGGTAACTTATTTAACTTTTCATAATATAGATGAAGCAAAGAGAATAGTAGAAGAATTGAGCTCTAAAGCTATCCATGTATTGGATAATTATAAAAATAAGGATGCTGAATTTTTCAAAAAATTAACAAATGATTTAGTGAGTAGAGATTATTAAATCTATTGAATAATTATAGATATTATGCTATAATTAATAGACTAAATGAAGTGGTACAGTATTCTAGTCAACACAGCTAATCCCGAGGGCGGGGCTAAAAATCCGTCGAAGGGCATATCGATGAAGTTCCTTGTTTCGGCTCGCGACGCCCAGTCGAGGGTTGATGCTGGGAGTAAGAAAGATGGGGCGATCTGCAATGGCATGCAGGCGTTGACCCTGCTTTCGTGGAGACTTACCATTTGGTAAGATAAACCTGTATGTATAAATATGAGATTAAACATACAGAGTAGCCTGCCTTGAGTGATGTTGGCGGATGATAAGTTCAACTTTTCTTGATTAGGGCCCAAGAGGGGAAGGTTTTGTTATCGAAACCAATATTGCAAAAGAGGCTAAGGATTAGACTGGTTGTAGAGGAAAACTCCTAGACTGTTCATGGAAGAGGTATATTGG
>NZ_PPXX01000060.1 GCF_021655075.1 Clostridium sp. Cult2 | reverse complement strand
GAGTTAGTGGTTCCTAAATCGATACCAATTATTTTTCCCATATAAATTCCTCCTTAAAATTATTTACTTAGCTACTTTAACCATACTAGGTCTAATAACCTTATCATTTAGCAGATATCCTTTTTGTAACACTTCTAATATAGTTCCTTCTTCTTCGTCTTCAGTTTCTTCTGCAAAAACTGCATGGTGAAAGTTAGGATCAAAAATTTCACCTATACATTCAATCTCTTTAAGGCCATTTTCATTAAGCACTTTTAATATTTGATTATATATCATTTTTACACCTTCATAGAACCCATCTTCTTCTTCTACACTTTCTAAAGCTCTATCAAAATTGTCTAGTATAGGCAATAATTGTTTCATTAACTCTTCTGCTGCATAAGTATAAATTTTTTCCTTATCCTTTTCAACCCTATTTTTATAATTGATAAAATCTGCTTGTAACCTTAAAAGCCTGTTGGCTAAATCTTCTACTTCATTATCTTTTTCATGAATATCCTCAGGCTTTTCATCCTTCAGTTGATCCTCATCAATGGAATCTTCCTTTTCTACTTTTTCCTCTTCCATTACTTCTTTTTCTAATTCTTCTTTTTTTTCCATCTAATCACCCTTTTACCTATTTTAAGTTTTGATAGAGTGTAATCTAGATTACACTCTATCACTTACCCATTAACATATTCAGAATTTCTGTTAAATTCATGGAAAATAGTTTCAATGAATTTATTGTTGTAAAATAGTCCATTCTTGTAGGACCAATTACCCCAATTTTACCAATGGTCATATCACCTAATTTATAGGTAGTAGTTATTAAACTGCAATCCTTTATTGGATCATATATATTTTCATCCCCTATTGTAATTTCTATTCCATTTTCTATAGAATCGTTTAAAAGTATATCTATTAATAAATCTTTATCTTCAATAAAGGATATAAAAGATTTGGCTCTATCTAAATCCTTATACTCGGGAAAATTGAAAATTTTTGTAACTCCATCTGCATATACCTCAACATCATCAATATCTTCTAGTGATTTATTAATTATGGGTATAATATTGTCTATAATCTCTTTAAATTCATATATTTCCTCAAATATCCCATTTTCCATTGCTTTTCCTATATCATCAATAGTTAATCCTTTTAGTTTATGATTAAGAAAATTTGATATTCTATTCAGTTGATCTCCTGGTATATATTGTCCAATCCTAAATATAGTGTTTTTAACAATGCCTGAATCCCCCACTAACACTACTAATATTTCACTATTATCAATAGGTATTAGTTGAATATGTTTTAGTTTAATTTTTTTTAATTGAGGTGATATAGCCAATGCAGTATAACTAGTAATTGCTGATAGTATCTTGGCAGCGTTCTGGATTAGTTGATCTATCTCTTTAGATTCTCTGGTCAATATTCTTTTTATCTCTTCCTTTTTCTTCATATCTATCTTCAACTTTTCTGCCTTTAATAACTCATCTACATACAATCTATAAGCTTTATCTGAAGGAACTCTACCTGCAGAAGTATGAGGTTTGTTCAAATATCCCAAATCCTCTAAATCTGACATTTCATTCCTTATAGTAGCAGAGCTTACGCCTAAATCATATTGTTTTGATATTGTTCTTGAACCAATAGGTTCAGCTGTTAGTATATAGCTATTTATTATAGCATGTAAAACTTTTATCTTTCTATCATCCAACATATTTATCACCTCAGTATTTATGTTTTGGATGCTTGTTAGCACTCTTTAGTCTTGAGTGCTAATCTTAAATTATCATATATATAAGGCCTTTGTCAATACCTTTTTTATATTAAGGCAATAAATCTACATATACAATATTAGATAAATCTAATCCTTTAGGGGTAAACCTTATCCATTCATCATCTATATGCAATAAACCCCGGTTTTTATATTTAACTAATACATCTTCATATATATCTTCCACCTTAATTTTGAATCTTTCTTTAAAAACATTCTTGTTTATACCCTCTATCAACCTCAATCCCATTATAAAATACTCAGCTATCTCCATTTCTTTATCAATATGTTCTTCTCCATCAATGGGATATTTATTTTTCTCTAAACTGATAAAATAATCTTTAAAATTATTATAATTCCAAAACCTTTTATTGTTTATATTTGAGTGGGCAGCTATTCCAAAACCTATATAGGGTTTTAATTGCCAATAAAATAAGTTATGTTTACATTCTATTCCCTCTTTAGAAAAGTTTGATATTTCATAATGATTGTATCCTTTACTTTTAAGAAAACTTATTCCATAATGGTACATTTCTCTTTCTATTTCCTCATCAGGTAATTTTATTCTGCCTTCTTTATACCACTTGTTCATTAATGTATTATCTTCTAATATCAAACTGTAATAAGAAATATGCTCTACATCCAAATTAACTATCTCTTCTAAAGTTCTCTCGCAATCTTTTAAAGTTTGATTAGGTAGTCCATATATTAAATCTACATTCACATTTTTAAAATTTAAATTCCTCATCAACTCAAAACTCCTATAGAAATCCATAGAAGTGTGACCTCTTCCTATTGATTTTAAAAGATTGTCATTTAAACTTTGTACACCAATACTTATTCTATCAATCCCATATTCTTTATATAGCTTTAATTTTTCTTCGTTCAAAGTTCCAGGATTAGTTTCTATTGTTATTTCTTCTATCTCATCAGAATTAAAAGTTTTATAAATATGTTCTAGTACCCTTCCTATATGTTGGCCCTCTAAATAAGAAGGAGTACCACCACCGATAAATATAGTTTTAACAGTATATTCTTTTAATATTTCTTTGTACTTTTCTATTTCCACTATCAAATAATTTATATATTTATCTATTTTATTATATTGATTGGGAAAAGATACAAAATCACAATAATAACATTTACTGCTACAAAATGGTATGTGTACATATATTCCTAGTTCTTTCATAAGGACCTCCTTGCTCAAATTGGATAAATTTAATGCACACATTTGTGTGCATTTTATTTTTCATCATATTTTAATACAGCTAGAAAAGCTTCTTGAGGTACTTCTACAGAACCAATTTGTCTCATTCTTTTCTTTCCTTCCTTTTGTTTCTCTAGCAGCTTTTTCTTTCGAGTAATATCCCCACCATAACATTTTGCCAATACATCTTTTCTAAGAGCTCGTACAGTTTCTCTTGCAATTATTTTAGACCCAATAACTGCTTGTATAGGTACAGCAAACTGATGACGAGGAATTTCATCTTTTAATCTTTCAGCTATACTTCTTCCTCTTTCATAGGCTTTATCCCTATGGACAATTATTGAAAATGCATCTACTAACTCTCCGTTAATCAATATATCTAATTTAACTAACTGGGATTCTTTATAGCCTTTAAGTTCATAATCTAAAGAAGCATAACCTCTTGTTCTAGATTTTAAAGCATCGAAGAAATCATATATTACTTCATTTAATGGTAAATCGTAATGCATTACAACTCTGGTTTCTTCTAAATACTCCATATTTATAAATGTACCACGTCTATTCTGACATAGTTCCATTACAGCACCTACATAATCCGTGGGAGTCATTATAGAGGCAGATACTATAGGTTCTTCCATATATTCTATTTCAGTCTCTTCAGGTAAATTGGTAGGATTTTGGATAGATAGAATTTCTCCTGTTTTTGTCATTACATTATATATTACACTGGGGGCAGTAGTTACAATATTTAAATCAAATTCTCTTTCTAATCTCTCCTGAACTATTTCCATATGGAGTAATCCTAAAAATCCGCATCTAAATCCAAATCCTAATGCAGCGGAGGTTTCTGGTTCAAATACTAAGCTAGCATCATTTACTTGTAATTTTTCAAGGGCATCTCTAACAGAGTTAAAATCCTCCCCTTCAGCAGGATAAATTCCACAATATACCATAGGTACTACTTTTTTATATCCTGGAAGTGGCTTGACTGTTGGGTTGTTATGATCTGTTATGGTATCTCCTACTCTTGCATCTTTTACATTTTTGATACTAGCTACAACATATCCTACATCTCCAGCTTCTAGTTGATTAACAGGAATCTGCTTAGAAGTTGTTACACCAACTTCTGTCACCTCATAATATTTATTTGATGACATCATTCTTATCTCCATACCCGGTTTTAATACACCATCAAATACCCTTATATAGGACACAACTCCTTTATAACTATCATAGTATGAATCAAAAATTAATGCTTTTAAAGGTGCATTTTTAGAACCCTTTGGAGAGGGTACTTTTTTTACTATTTCCTCTAAAACAGCTTCAATATTTAAACCTTCTTTAGCAGAAATTGATGGAGCTTCCCCTGCTTCTATACCTATTACATCTTCTATTTCTTTTTTTACTTCTTCTGGTCTGGCACTAGGTAAATCGATTTTATTTATAATAGGTACAATCTCTAAATCCTGTTCTAATGCTAAATATACATTTGCAAGAGTTTGGGCTTCTATTCCTTGGGTAGCATCTATGATTAACAAAGCTCCCTCACAAGCTGCTAATGATCTAGAAACTTCATAATTGAAATCTACATGTCCTGGGGTGTCGATAAGATTCAAAACATATTCTTCTCCATCTTTAGCCTTGTACTTAAGTCTTACATTTTTAAGCTTAATGGTTATTCCTCTTTCTCTCTCTAAATCCATACTATCTAGAACTTGATTTTGCATCTCTCTAGATGTTAACAATCCGGTTTTTTCTATTAGTCTGTCAGCAAGGGTGGATTTTCCATGATCGATATGAGCAATAATAGAAAAATTCCTTATATTGGTTTGTTTAACATTCTGCATATTTTTCCTCCTTAAGATGTTACAATAACTCTAAATTATAATTATAACAGATAAATACATGGAAGTAAAACAAAAGACCAGCATGTTCTGGTCTTCTTAGTAGGTTTTTTTGAATATTTTCAAGTCTATTAAATAACTTTTACCAAACAAATATATTTTCCTATCTTTAATATTCAATCTAAATATTACTGGATCTTTCAAATAATCTAAATAAACTATATTCATATTTACTACTCTTATTCCATAATACAATATAACTAAAGTAAATACAATAATAAATAGTTTACAAACTTTTATTCTTTTTTGTTTCTTTAATAATTTTCTTTTCTCAACTCTAGAACTCAAAAATACCACCCTGATTATCTTTCCTAATAAGGATTAGTTTTATACTATTCTAATTTCCCAAATCGATTGTTGAAAGGAAAATATCTAAAATTTGTTATCCCTTTAATAGAATCTATAGGTATATAACCAAAATATCTACTATCCTTACTAGCTCCTTCGTCTCTATTATCTCCTAAAACAAAAACATACCCTTCAGGAATTTCCCAGTAATTCTCTCCATATATATGGGTATAAGCATCTTTTTCTATATAATCTTCAACTAATATTTTCCCATTTAAATATACTTTGCCATCAATTATAGCTACCGTATCCCCTCCAATACCTATTACACGCTTTATATAATCTTTGTTTGAAGCATCAGGAGCTTCTAAAACCACTATCTCTCCCCTTTTAGGCCCTGAAAAATATAATGGTATTTTATTTGCAAAAAGTCTATCCTTTTCATATAGAGTTGGATACATAGAATTCCCTAATACATAAGTAGTGTTAAATATAAAAGACTTTATTAATATAGCTATTACAATAGCTAATAATATACTCTTAATCCATTCTATAGCTTCATTCTTAGCTGTTTTATTATTATCTTCTTCCATAGTTATTCATCCTCCATTCAAATTATATTATTATTATAGCATTTATAAAAATTTAAACAAAGGTTTATTCTTGAATGTTATCTATAGCTATGCTTAATACTTCTCCCAATATCTTAGCTGTTTCCATGGCCTCTTCCATTGTATTTAAATTGCTTCCTACTTCTATCAAAGCTGAATAATCTGAAATAAATTGATTATATTTCCCTACTGGTTTTATCATAATCCCTGTACATAAACCTGGGTAGAGAACATCTGTAACAGCTTTTATATATTTAGCAAAGCTCAATACTGCTTCTTTATTAGGAGAATCTGGCCCTATTACAAAATAGAAAGTTGCTACTTCCTTTCCATCTATATCTATCTTAGATTTTTCTATTAGATTTTTCATGTTTTTAATGACTTTAGGGTCATTATGATCATGTCCATCCCTATGGATGTCTAATAATATCTTGAAATTGTTGTTTTCATTTATTTTTTCATTTACTGTCTTTAAAGACTCGGTATAAGATTTGTTATAAGAAGGCACATCATGATATTTACTTACATGCTCTACTTTATGTCCATAATCTCCTAATGCTTTAGCAATAGCTTCTCCAATGGTAATTACATTGTAATTTTTATTGGTAGTATGATGACTATTATTCTCTAATGATGAATAGGACTCTGTTCCATGAGTATGGTATATAAGTATATAAGGTTTTTCCTTATCTATTTTTAATGGATTGATATTTAAAGGTTTAGGTATATTTGAATAAGATACATCTCCTTTAGAATCCTTTATAATTATTAAATCTTCATATTCTTCCAGTCTATCAATTATAATAAAATCTTCAACTATCGATGGATTGTTTTCAACATCCTTTTCTTCTATTTCATCATCATGAACAAATCTTGAATCATTCTCCTTAAATAACATATATGGAAATTGAGATTTCATAAAACTATTTAATTTATTAACCAAAGACAGGTTCTTATTAAAAGCTTCATTCCAACTACCCATATATTGTTGTTTTTTATGTAAATTAATAATAGAGCTTGTTCTACTAAAAAAGGAAATGAAAATATTTCCATCTTCAAAATAAGATTCATCCATACTAAAAACAGGTTCCGCTTTGTCTCCTATTGTATTAATCAACATTGTACCAATATTGAATACTAAAAGACATACTAATGCATAAATTATATAGGTATTCCTACTATCTTTTTCCTTCATAAAAACACTCCTTAAATTAAGTATTCAATACATAGATTATATTCATTTTTAACCTTATATATGATAGTTGTTTTAAGGAGTAGTTTTTTATCTAATATATCTATTGACATCTTCTAAATCTATACCATGATGGAGGGCTATATTCAATCCATTAGCAATTATTATTGACAAATCATCAATAATTAAATCAATTTCTTTTGGAGTAACCACTACATTGGGCATAAAAGGTTCTAATACTTCCTTTATAAGGGAATATTTTTCCTCATTGGATACCTGTTCAAGAGTAGCATAAAATTCAGTTCCAACCTTTGCCACATTTTTCATAGAACCTATTATTAATTCCATAGTATCATTCACCATTGTAGCTGCATCTACTACCGTTGGAATCCCTATAGCTAATACAGGCACCCCTAAATATTCTTCATTTAATCCTATTCTTTTGTTGCCTATACCACTTCCTGGATTTATACCTGTATCTGATATTTGAATCGTTGTACTCACTCTGTCCATTTTTCGGGAGGCTAAGGCATCTATTGCAATAACTAAATCAGGATTGGTTTTTTCCACTATTCCCTTAACTATTTCTCCTGTTTCTATTCCAGTTAACCCCATAACTCCTGGAGAAATAGCAGATACATTAGCTACCGTTTCATCCTTGTCTTTATTGTAGGCAATAAAAAATTGTCTTGTTACTAAAACTCTATCTACTACTTTAGGTCCCAAGGCGTCGGGGGTTACATTCCAATTTCCTAAACCCACTATCAAAGTTTTAGTATCTTCATTGGTTATACCTATTCCTTTTATTTCCTTTGCTAAAAGCTTGCTTATCTCATCCTTTAAATCCTGATCCGTATTTTTTAGTTTAGGCACATCAATGGTAATATAAATCCCTTTTGGTTTACCTAAATGCTCTGAACCCCTATCGTCTAAAACCTTAACCCTTGTTACAATATAATCTTCACCTTTCTCTTCTTCCACATCCACACCTGGCACTTCTTCATTGTTTTTCTCCTTATATAATTCTCTGCTCTCTATTGCTAAATCTGTCCTAATTTCCATCATTTCAAAATCCTCCTTAATTTTGATACTAGTATTATTTTTCTTCAATTGTCTAATTTTATGTATAATAAGCTTAATTATCCTTGCTTTTTATCCTCCTTCATGGTAAAATATCTTTTGTTAAGATCGAGGAGGTGAAATCATTGGCAAATATTAAATCTGCAGAAAAGAGAATCCGAACTACTAAAAAAAGAACTGAACTAAACAAAAGTAGAAAATCAGAAATCAAAACCTATATTAAGAAATTTGATTTAGCTATAGACAATGGAAATATTGACGAAGCTAAAGAATTGCTTAAAATTATAGATAGAAAATTAAAGAGAGCAACTCATAAAAATGTTATTCATAAAAATGCCGCTGCAAGAAGAGTTAGTGTTTTAAGTAAAAGATTAAATAATAAAATAAACGAAGCTGTATAAAATAAAACTTCGGCAATCCCGAAGTTTTTTGTTTGCTTAAATTTTAAAACATAGATTAGTCAATAATATTTCCAAAGCCAATCTATCATCTACAGAAGTAGTTTTTATAATCTTATCCGTTTCTAAACAATGAAGCATTGCCCTCTCTAATTGAGGAACTGTAAAATTATTGCTTTGATTTGATACCTTCTGGTATTCATATCTAGATAAATTCATCTTACTATATATATCTCCTTCAGAATAACCTTTAAGCCTTAACACTTTATAATTAAGCATATTTCTCAATTGTCTAACTATCATATGCAGTATGAATAGTACCGGTTCATTAGAAATATACATTTCATTAAATAACCTTATAGCATTTTCTCCGTTTTTTTGACTTATGCTATTTAATAAATTAAATACATTCATCTCTAATGGTTTAGCCATTAATAGGTTTATAATTTCTCTATTAACTTCTTCTCCATTAGACAAATAATTAGAAATTTTAATAATCTCATTTTCTAAATCATATAATGTTCTATTGCGATTGGAATCAAAATATGAAGATTGTTGTAAAAAATAATTAATATTGGGTTTAGATATTTTTTTGTTATAGTTTTTGAAGCTATTTTGGACCCAATTATCTAAATCTATCCCCCTTAGTTTTGTAAATTCCACTATACCTCCTGCTCTATTTATGGCCTTATATAGGGCATTTGATTTTTTTATATTTTTGTCCTTTTCAACAAATAAAAGGCATAAATAATCCTCTAATTCTTCAACATATTTGGTTAATGGATTTTTTGAAGGAGGAAGATTCCATTCTTCTGATGTAGTCCCCTCTTCCCTTTTGCTATTAAATAAAGGTAAATCATTAATGATTACAATTTTTTTCTCCGACATAAAAGGAAGCGTTTCACAAGCATTAAAAATTATATCAAAATCTATTTCCTTACCATCTAATACTATGTAGTTTAAAGGCTCAAAAGATTTATCAATAAATATATCTTTTACAACATTTAATGTATAATCAATAAGATATTCTTCTTCTCCATAGAACAAATATACAGGTTTTAAATTCTTACTTTTAGCTTTATTAATAAATTCCTTGTAGTTCAACTTTCTCCATATCCTCCTCAGTAAGCAAAAATTTTATTATTATTTTATATGATAAAATAAAGTACATAATTAAATATATGATATAGGAACTATTATCCTTTACTATATCTATTATACTCCATCTTTCTTTTAAAAAGGGTGTTACTTTATATTCCTTTCTATTTAAAGTTAGATTTATTAACCCCAATTCATCAGTCCTATATATTTGGACATTATTCTTTCTATATCTATCCATTACTTCTTTGTGTGGATGTCCAAAGCTATTATTCCTACCAACAGAGATGAAACCCATATTTGGATTTAATTTATTTAAAAAATCCTCTCCTGAAGAAGTATTGCTACCATGATGAGGTACTTTCAAAAAATCAATATTAGTATCTAAACTACTGATTACATTTTCTTCTCCTAACCTTTCAATATCTCCTGTAAATAAAACCTTCCTATTATAATAGTTCAATAGTAAAACTAAAGACAAGTTATTATCTGTACTATCCAAATCTTTCAATATATTATCATTAGGTCCAAGTACATAAATATGAATATTTCTGTCAAGTTCAAGGCTATCCCCTTTCTTTAATAATGTAATGGGAATATCTTTTTCAAAAGCCTTTTCCTTAATCTGCTGATAGAAAGTATTGTTTTCTCTTTCATATCCAAAGTAGATGTTTTCAATTTTAATATTATCCATTAAATAAGGCAAGGTTTTACAATGGTCTCCATCAAAATGGGAAATAAAAACTCCTTTAAGTTTAAATATTCCCCCTTTCTCTAGATAAGGAAGTAGAATGTTTTTCCCTACATCAAAATCTCCAAAAATACTTCCACCTGTATCTATTAAATAGTTTCCTCTCTTAGTTTTTAATAAAATACTATCACCTTGTCCTACATCAATAAAATCTATAGATATACTAGAATCAAAATTCATAGAAGCTGTGTTTAAAAGTATTAAAAATAAAAGGTAAAAAATTATGGCTTTATTAACTCCTGTTTTAAGGTTTCTTAGATCAATAATCCTAAACAATATAAAAACTATTAAATAATATATTAATATTCCAATTATAGATGGAGAAGAGACTCGTAAATTTAATACAGGGAAATAGTTTAATATCTCTACGCTTTTAGATTGTATTTTTAATAAAGCATTTATTAAAACACCAATTGAATGGGATATATTACTACTAATAAGGGAAAAAAACATTAAAAAAATGCAAAGGATTAAACAAATAGTAAATATAGGGACCAATAAAATATTAGGTACTATACTAATAATTGGAATCCTGTTGAAATAATAGGCCAATATTGGAAACAATCCAATTTGAACAGATAAAATCCCTGTTATTGGTTTGATAATAACACTATCTTTTGAATATAGCATTGGGCTAAGTTTATCTGTAAAATAAATTATAAAAAAAGTAGCAATAAAAGATAATTGAAAACCAACACTAAAAATCCAAAATGGATTAATCACAATGGATATAAACATGGCAAAAAACAAGGTGTTTATTGAATCATAAGGTTCTGCCCATAGTTGGGACAGTAATAATAAAGAAAACATTATATTCGCCCTCAATACAGATGGAGGGTTTCCAATCATATATCCATATACCCAAATGATACCAATAGTTAAACCAATATTAATTTTCCTATTCACTCCCATATAAGCAAATAATAAAATAAAAAGGCTAGTTATAATTCCAATATGTAATCCTGAAACTGCCAATATATGTGCTAACCCTAAATCCCTAAATTGTTGAATACTATTTTCATCTAAATAGGAATAATTTCCTAATAATATAGCTTTCATCAAGGAACTATTCTTTTCTGTTAAGTATAGGTCTAATACTTCTTCTACCATTCTGATAAACCCTATTTTAAGTCTAAGTAATATATTTAATTTCCCTATCCTAACATCTAATACTGAATAGTCCTTTATTGTTATTGTAGTATATATATTATTAGATAATAAGTTTAGTTTGTAATTAAATAATTTGGGATTTGTATTCGGTAATGGTTCTTTTAAAATCCCACTGAATATAATCATATCCCCTAGCTGAAATTTTGTATCTCCTAAAACCTTTAATAGGGTTTTTTCTGAGACCTCTATGTTTTTCCCATTATCATTTATACTATGAATTTGTACTACATATCTACCTTCTTCTGTAGTAGATTTCACGTCCTTTACTGTTCCTGTTAATTCTATAGGTCTATTTGCATATTTGATTAATTGACTACTCTCAATTTTAACACTAGTTACTAATACACCTAATAAAAAAAATGAGATGAAAATAAGAATTGACATTGAATGGTTTAATTTCAAACCAATCAAATTAATTATTATAGTTAATACAAACAAAGATAATATTAAATAGATGTTTGTGTGAATATAATAATAATAAACAACCCCTAATAACATTGGAATAGTAAATAAAGCAAAAGGCCTCCTCATTATTTCAATCCTTTTTCTTTCTATTCATTCTATTTAAAGACCATATTACTAATATCATCCCCAACAACACAAACATACCACCAATAGATTGTCTATCCATTTCTATTTCCTTTCTAAATTAATATAATACTAAATTCCTCAATTAGATTATAGCATAGGAAATATAATTATTGTTGTTAGTTTTAGTCAAATAATGATAGAATAGTTATAATACATATTGTAGGTAGGTGGTGTAAAGATGACTGAAAAAATTTATTTAGAAAATCCATATTTACGTCAAGTTGAAGCTAGGATTATAGAAAAAAAGTATATGAATAATAAGTACTATATTAAAACTAACAAGACTATTTTTTACCCAAATCTTGCTGGTGGACAGCCTGGAGATAAGGGAACTATTAATGGAGTTAAGGTATTAGATACCTATGAAGATGGGATAGACATTGTTCATGTAGTTAAGGATAATATCCATAGCGATAGGGTGCTCCTATCCATTGATTGGAATAACAGATTTGATTATATGCAGCAACATTCTGGCCAACATCTTCTATCCTCTGCATTCTACAAATTATATAACGGCGAAACTGTTGGTTTTTATATAGGGAAGGAATACGTTTATATTGACATTAATATTCCTGAAATAACTGAAGATGAAATAGAAAAAATAGAGGAATTTACCAACAAAATAATCTTTTCCAATTTTTCAATCAAGACTTATATCGTTGAAAAAGAAGAAATGAACAAATTACCCGTTAGAAAAGACCCTATAGTTAATTCTAATATTCGCATTGTAGAAATAGATGGAATTGATTTTTCACCTTGCTGTGGTACACACTTAAGAAGTACAGGTGAAATTGGAATGATTAAAATTCGAAAGGTAGAATCCTATAAGGGTAACATTCGGGTTGAATTTGTCTGCGGTAACAGAGCGTTAAATGATTACACTTGGAAGAGCAAATCTATTAAAGATATTAGTAATCTATTATCTTCTAAAGATAAAGATGTTTATGATAGGGTAGAAAAATTGTACCATGCAAAAGAAAGCTTAGAGAAAGAAAATAGACATTTAAAGGAAAAACTATATGAATATATGGCAGCAGATTTGATAAAAGGGTCCAAAACAGTAGAAGGTATAAATTTAGTATTTGAAAAGTCTATGGACATGGAATTTAAAGAACTTCAGAATATGCTTCCCTTTATTAACTTAATTGAAAATACCATAACCCTCTTTGGAGTAAAAGGCAATGATGCTGGACAGTTTATTATAAGCAGAAGTCATAATTTACAGATGAATATGAAAAAAGTTTTAGAAGAAGTGTCCAAAAGCATAGATATTAAAGGAGGAGGTAGCCCTCAAACCATACAAGGTGGTTGTCCAATAGATAAACTGGATGAAACCTTAAATACCTTTTATGATAAGGTTATAGAAAGTATTTAATTATTGATATGGAATAATGCATCTAAATATACTATCAGGAACCTAGATTTAATATTAGGTTCCTGATTTTTTGCTAATCAATATATTCTAGTATCTCCTTCAATATCCTTTCCCTAGTCTCATTTACTCCATTATAATCCACCGTAGGTTTATATGTCTTTTCCAAAATCTGATGATTTTTTCTAGCATTTGATAAATTGAAGGTAGCCTGATTAATTAATAGTTCATAAGCTTCATAATCCTTTTTATCCATTATCCTTTCATCAAAATATTTATTTAACTTTACTATTTTATAAGCATTTTCTAATCCATTACTGTTTGAAGTTATACAAGTATTTATGTCCTTTATTATCAAAGATTCTATTCTTTCAGGAATAGTGGAATTGTGATAAATTTCCATATTATAATCTCTGATTTTACACTCCTCTATTAACCTTTTTAACAATGTGGATTTACCCGTTCCTATTTCTCCTTCTATATAGTAATTGGTTTCCATTCCTTCTAGAATAGTTCCAGTATAATCTGTAAAACCATCTGGTGTATTAGCATTAGAAAATAGATGTCTTTCTTTAAAACTCAACTCTTCCCTATTTTCTGCTTTTTTAGAAAATATTTCATCTATCAATATCCTAGTATCTTTATCTACTCCTTTAAAATCTACTCCTAATTTATTGTTTTCAACTATTATATCATAAACAATTTTAGCTGATTTAAAATAGGCAAAAGCTTTTCCATAAGCCTTTTTATTGTTCTTCCTTACCCTTATTATTTCTTCTTTAGCTTTGTATAATTTTTCCCTATCGATAAACTGGGCTAAATCTATTAATCTATCCGTTAATCCAGGATATATAGGATCAATCATATGGGGAGCAGTACCATCAACGATGCCAATGCCTAGTTCAGTGATTACAACCCCATCTATAGAATTAGGATCTGAAGGACAGTGATGGAATTCAATATCATACCCTTTATCCAAAACCTTTTCTCCTATATACCTCATTAGTGAAGACTTGCCACCTCCTGGCATCCCTTTTAATATATAAAGTTTATTTCTACCTGGCCCCATTATATTATCATGAAGGGAATGAAATCCATTAGCAGTATTTCCTCCGGTAAACATCCTTCTAACTTTCGCCATAGCAAAACCTCCCAAATAGTTTATATAATATAATTTATTCCTTTAAGGTTATTATGTGCATGGAGATGAAAAAGAACTCTTGGAAGAGTTCTAGGGATAAAGCTTATATTATGTTTTTCTGCATAATATGTAAATAACGTTCAGTAACTGACGGTCAAAGACCGCCCCTACATATTGACAAATACCGTATCGTAGGGGCGACCTGTGGTCGTCCGATTATAACCCATGTTTCCTTTAATTTTATGGTATATATTGCTCTTCAATTCTTGTTACATACCCATCCTTTGTATATACATTGTATAAGGGACTGATGCAGGAGAAACTCCTGGAACTAATAAAATATATAAAGCTCAACCGTTATACAGCCACTATTAGTATTAATAAATCTGCATTAGTTGCTGATGGATACAAAATAACTTTTAATTAATGATTAATATAATAAAATAGCTTCTACTATTATAGAAACCATTTCATGATTGATTCAATTAAACCTTAAAAAGATTTAATTCAATTTTTTAATTAAATTACCTATCTAGATTTTCATCTATGGAATCTATTATAATCTCATCAATAGCACTAATAGTTGCAAAAGTTAAATGCCCACAAAATATATTTTAAAGACTCTTTCTAATTACTTTTCCTGCCAAATTACCTGTATGATTACCTTCTTCAACCACAATTTTACCATTAACTAAAACATATTCTATGCCTTCAGGAAATACTCTTGGTTCTATATAGTTTTCATTTGTTTTTAGGTTGTCCATATCTATAATAAGAACATCAGCTTTATATCCTTCTTTGATAAAACCTCTATCATTTAAGCCTAAAACCTCGGCGGTTTTCCCTGTTGCTTTTCTTATAGTATCTTCAATTCTTTCCATTCCAAGTTCTTTTATATATTTTACCATTGCACAATAAGTGTTTGGAGTTGGAGCAAATCCATGTTTTTCATCTAACGAATTCCATGGTCCCTTAATATCTAAAGCAAAAGTATCTGTAGAAAGTGTTGCTTGAGAATGCCTTAGAAATTCTTTTACAATTTCCATATTCATTTTTTGTGATATTGAATATACTTTTACATTAGGATCTTCAATTAATAAATCAAATATAATTTCTACAGATGATTTTTTGTTTATTTCTGCTATTTCTTTAATTGATTTATTGATATAATTTTTATTTTTTGATTCAATAATTGTTATAAACTCATCCCAATCTGGTGAAACCACAGGATTGATGGAATGAAACTTACCTGAATTAATCATTTCTATTAATTGTATTTTATAGTCTTTAACTTTTAAGTTATTTATAAATTGTTTTAAAGACCCTGATTGTTTTATCCAAGGCGTAAAAATTGCTGATAAATTGGGAATTAGTATAATACCACATACTATGTTAGGTATTACATCAAAAGCAGCTTTTACACCATCTTTTAAATACTCATCTATTACTTGTAATGTAGCTTTTGCAGCTGACTTCATCATAAAATCATTTTTTGATGGAAACACATCAAAACCTGAGGATAGATGAGATAATTGTACTTGTACATCTGCTTGTTTACCTATTTCTAAAATTTCAATTATACCATCAATTTTCTTTTGTTTTTTAGGCGTTCCAACTCTTAATCCTGTTTTTCTCCAATGTGCTGCATAAATTCCATCATATTTTTTAATTTCTTTTGCTATTTCAAGAAGCTCTTCAAAATTACAATAAATTCCTGGAGCATAGTCAAGTCCTACAGATATTCCATATGCTCCCGATTCCATAGCCTCTCTTACATATTCTTTTATTTTTTTGAGTTCTTCATCTGTAGCAAACCGTTTGCAATCCCTTCCCATTACTTGTCCTCTAATTTGACCATGTCCTACTAAAGGTATATAGTTTGCTGATATTCCTTTTTCTTCTACTTTATCAAGAAATTCACCAAAAGTTTTCCAATTAACATCTAAGCCATAAACTTCTTTTAATTTGCCTTTTATTTTTTCTATTGGGTACATTCTCTCTGGTGAATATATATAAGGCTCTATTTCATCTAAAATATCTATTTCATAATATTTAGTAATCCAATACTTATCAATTGGAGCTGGGGAAAGCCCACATTGTCCTCCAACTATAGTAGTAATTCCTTGCATAATTTTACTTTCCATTTTAGGATAAATTAATAATGTATCATCCCCATGTGAATGCATATCAATAAAGCCAGGTGTTATTGATTTACCCTCTGAGTTTATTACCTTATTAGCATTATTATCTTTTAAGTCTCCAATTTTTACTATTACTCCATCCTTTATACCTATATCAGCTATATATGAATCTTTTCCTGTACCATCAATAACTTTTCCATTTCTAATTATAATATCAAAATCTACCATCATTTACCCCTTTCATATATTTTGTACGCTCTCAAAAAGTCTAAGAGCTTTATTTTACTTTGTTTTAAGAGTTAGCTTTATAGCTTTACCCCTATTTTTTTAATAAAATTAGTGTTGTTATTTCCAGTTATATCTTGATAATAGTTACATATTTTATAGCTTACTTTTAAACGCATTATCCTCCAAAATAGTATTATGTTAACTAATTCTATTTTGGAGGGTTTTTTATGTTACGTGATTGGAAACTTCACAAAAATTATCAGCAAGAACTTAAACTTAGGCTTTTGCTTTATCAAAGCATAGAAAAAAGGTTGTCCAATCACTACATTATGCGTTTTTCAAAGTTCATTGTATCTTTTCCCAAGATTATCTATATTTTACTTGAAATATCCATCTTTAATTTAACTTAGCTATTTCCAGTTATTTTTCGGGACACTTCAACTTTTAAAATTATTTCTCATTTAATTATAGATAAGATTGCATATATGCACAATATTATCATAGTTTCTTACTTAAATTAAAAACAATTTAACTTTATTACCAACTTAAATCAACCACTTTTACTGTTCCACAATCTATATGTCTAATTTTTAAATCTTTATCTGCTGCATACACCCATATTGGAAAATATAAAGGCACTATTACTGCATCATCTACTAATATTTGTGCTAATTCTTCATATATTTTAAGTCTTTCTTCCTTGTCAAGAATTTCTTTTCCTTCACTAAATAATTCATCTACTCTAGGATTATTATATTTTGAAACATTTAAAGCTCCAGTTGACAAGAAACATCTTGAGAAAAATTCTGCATCTGTTCCTACTGTTACGCCGAGAATACCCATATCATAATTTCCTGCCATAATATCTTGAATATATGCATTTTTTTCACATACTTCAACTTTAGCAGTTATTCCTATCTTATTTAAATCTTCCTGTATTATTTCTGCAACCTTTTTTGTTGACCCTTCCATTGTTTTTAAAGAAACTTCAAAGCCATCAGGGTATCCTGCTTCTGTTAGAAGTTCTTTTGCTTTTTCAATATTATATTCATATCCTTTAACATTTTCAGAATATCCAAAAATTTGTTTATTAAATATACTATTAGTTACTTCTCCCATTCCTTCCTCTGCTATTTGAACTATTGATTCTTTATCAACAGCATAGTTTATTGCCTGTCTTACTAAAAGATTATTAAATGGTTCAATTTCGTTGTTCATTATAGTATAAGATAATCTTATAGATTCAAATTCATGCGTTGTAAGTTCAGGATTATCAATAATACTTTGTCTTGATATCATTGGAATAACATATGCAAAGTCTACTTCTCCCGTTTCTAATGCTATTAAAGTTGTATTCGGATCTGTTATTACTTTATAATCAACATTTTTTATTGATGCTGGACCTCTGAAGTATTCATCAAATCTTTCTAATACAATTCTTTCTGCTATATCATGACGTACAAATTTATATGGTCCTGTACCTACTGGGTTTTCGCTATAAGCTTCTCCACCTTCAGTAACTGCTTTTTCATTTAAGATATATACTTGATGCATAGATAATAAAAAAGGAGCATATGGTTCAGTAAGTGCAACCTGAACAGTATAATCATCTATTTCTTTAACATCTTTTATCTGTGAAGTTTGACTTGCCAAGTATGGTGATGCTTTAGCTCGATTTAGTGAAAAAACTACATCACTTGCTTTTAATTCTTCGCCATTATGAAATTTGACACCTTTATTTAATTTAATAGTCCATATGGTATTATCTTCACTAATCTCCCAATCTTCTGCTAAACAAGGAATAATCTCATCAGAACTTTCACCTAATTCAACTAATGTATTATAAATATTTGTATATACATTACCATTAGTTGTTGATGCTAAATAATGTGGATCAAATGTTGTTACATCAGCTTCTATAGCTATAACAACACTATCTTTTACTGGTTCACTTGAACCTTCTGATCCTGCACTTGTTTTACTTACTTCATTTTCTTCATTTTGATTGTTAGTTTGACCACATCCTGCTATAAGTGATAAAAGTAATACTAAAACTAATACATAAATAATTTTTTTATTTCTCATTTTTATCCTCCTATTTCCATATTTTATAATATAATTCTAATATCCCCTGTTTTTGATGTAATTTCTATATTTTTCATTAAATTTTGATAGAATATTAGAATTATAATTAACTAAATTAATTTTAATTTATTCAACAATTTTACATACTTAATATGCTATAGACTAAAAATAAGTCTATGTTTACTTTTTCTACTATTATACTTATAAAAACCCTAGATAAGTTTCTCACCTTTATTATTCTCTTATATCTCTCTAAATCACATGTGCTATCAATGTGTCCTAACATTCCTTAGTACTCGTATAATTTAGTATTCAAATATATAAAAAAGCTGTTTTGCTTTTCTAACAAAAAAATTGTAATAAATTATCCTATAAATTTACATGAAACAAAATGATCTTTTGACACTTCTTTTAATATAAGGTCTGTCCCAGTACATTCTTCTTTTGCTAACGGACATCTTGGCGCAAATCTACATCCTGGGGATGGATTTATTGGAGATGATACTTCTCCTTTTATTACTTCTCTTTTTTTACTTCTAAAACTTAAATCTGCTACAGGTATTGCACTTAATAAAGCTTTTGTATATGGATGTAATGGATTTTTAAACAGCTCATTACTTGGTGCTTTTTCTACACATTGTCCTAGATACATTACTGCTATTTCATTACTTATATGTTTTACTACTGATAAATCATGTGTTATAAACATGTATGTTAATTGCATTTCATCCTGTAAGTCCATAAGTAAATTAAGCACTTGTGCTTGTATTGATACGTCTAATGCACTTACAGGTTCGTCACATACTATAAATTGGGGTTCTAACGCTAATGCTCTTGCTATTCCTACACGTTGTCTTCTTCCACCATCTAATTCATGTGGATATGCGTTTATCAGTCTTTCTGATAATCCTACTGTTTCCATTAGTGAAAATGTTTTCTTTTCTATCTGTTTTTTGCTTTTTAGTACCTTGTTTACTTTTATTGGCTCTGATATTATTTCACTTACTGTCATTCTAGGATTTAAAGATGCATATGGATCTTGAAATATGATTTGCATCTTTTTTCTCATATCTCTCATTTTTCTTTTATCATAGTCTAATATGTTTTTACCATCATATAGTATTTGTCCGTCTGTTGCTTCTAAGAGTCTCAACACTGTTCTTCCTAATGTGGATTTTCCACATCCTGATTCCCCAACAACTCCTAGGGTTTGTCCTTTATTTATTGTTAAATTTATTTTATCTACTGCATGCAAGTTACCGTAAGGCGTTTGAAAGTATTTTTTTAAGTTCTTCGTTTGAATTAAGGGCTGCATATTGTACACTCCTTCGTGAAATTCGCAATATTTTTTCTATAACTTTATAAGACGCTAAAATAGTGTGTTTTCCTATTTTTTTATCTTAATAAAGGTGGCATTTTATCTTATGACCATTTTTATCTATTACTGGTGGTTCTTCAGTCTTACATTTGTTCATGCATTTTGGACATCTTGGATGAAATTTACATCCTTTTGGTAAATTTGTTGGATCTGGCATTAATCCTCTTATTGGACTTAATCTATCTGTTTCCCTTGTTAGATTAGGTATTGCACCGAAAAGTCCTACTGTATATGGATGGTGATTTTCTGATTCATATATGTCTTTTACTGTTCCGTATTCTAATATTTCTCCTGCATACATTATTGCTACTTTATCACACATTTGAGCTACTACTCCTAAATCATGTGTTATCAGTATCATTGCTATTTAGCCCCCTAACCGTTTTGGACAATCACACACGATTATAGTAAAATATAATCAACAGGAGGTTGCCAGAATGAGAAGCAAAAATACAAGA
>NZ_PPXX01000006.1 GCF_021655075.1 Clostridium sp. Cult2 | reverse complement strand
GAGATGAATTGGAGATTGGAGAAAACAATAAATTAATATTTATTGAAGCTCGAATGTTACATTGGCCAGATAGTATGTTTACCTATATGACTGGAGAAAATATCCTATTTAGTAATGATGCCTTTGGGCAACACTATGCTTCAAACTTACTTTATAATGATTTAGTAGATCAGGCTGAATTATATCAAGAAGCAATAAAATACTATGCAAATATTTTGACTCCCTTTAGCTCTCTTGTAACCAATAAAATAAAAGAAGTATTAGGATTTAATTTGTCTGTAGATGTTATAGCTACCAGCCATGGAATCATTTGGCGGGATAATCCAGCTCAGATTATAGAAAAATATTTAGAATGGGCAGATGCCTATCAGGAAAATCAGATTACCATAGTATATGATACTATGTGGAATGCTACTAGAAAGATGGCTGAGGCAATTGCAGAAGGTATTAAATCTGTAGACAAGGATGTAACGGTTAAACTGTTTAATGCTGCCAATTCTGATAAAAATGATGTAATTACAGAATTGTTTAAATCAAAGGCAATGCTATTTGGGTCCTCTACTGTAAATAAGAGTATAATGCATGCAACTGGCGGTATACTTGATATGATAAAAGGCATAGGGTTTAAGAATAAAAAAGGTGCAGCTTTTGGTTCTTATGGTTGGTCAGGAGAATCTGTAGCCATTTTAGAGGAAAGACTGAAAAATGCAAAGATAGAAATAGTACAAGAAGGAATAAAAGAACTCTGGAACCCAGATGAAGAATCTATAGATAGATGTGTTGAATTTGGTAAAGAGTTTGTAGGTAAATTATAACATAAATTCTTATCAAGGATTAAAAGGCGAATAATTTTCACAGCCTACACCTTTCTAGCATATTATATATTGCATAAAAATAAATTAAGAAAGGTGATTAATATGGATAGTCGTCATGAAACAATGCAGGTCTGCCCTTCTGGGAGCTTTGCTTATACTATAAGATCTGGAGATACCTTCTTTTTATTAGCTCGCAGATTCAATACAACAGTTGAGGCTATAATTAGAATAAATCCAGGGGTTGATCCAAATAGACTTCAAATAGGCCAAAGAATATGTATACCAGGAGTTATGCCACCTCCGGCACCACCATGCCCAAATGGGTTCCTATATACTATAAAGCCAGGGGATACATTCTTTAGACTTAGCCAACAATTTGGGGTTAGTGTAGATGCAATAATTAGGGCTAATCCAGGGGTAGATCCAAATAGACTTCAAATAGGACAAATGATATGTATACCAAGTGCAGTAACCCCAACCCCACCATGTCCGAATGGTTTCCTTTATGTAGTAAGGGCGGGAGACACGTTCTTTAGACTTAGCCAACAATTTGGGGTTAGTGTAGATGCAATAATTAGAGCTAATCCAGGGGTAGATCCAAACAGCTTACAAATAGGTCAAGTAATATGTATACCAACTTTCTAATGAAAAGGAGCTTAAGCTCCTTTTTCTTTTGCTTAAATTATTAACATCTATTATCTTATTTGCATATTATATAGTGCAAATAATTATATGAGGGAAAGGTGATTATGTATGAAAGAAAAACATGAAATAGAACAAAGATGTCCCGCTGGAAGTTTTGCATATACCATTAAATCTGGGGATACTCTTTATGCATTAGCTCGTAAATATAATACTACCGTAGAAGCAATTATTGAAATAAACCCAGGAATTGATCCAAATAATTTACAGATAGGTCAAATAATATGTATACCACAGATGGCGCCACCATTACCACCATGTCCAAATGGATTTTATTATACTATAAGACCAGGAGACACATTCTATAAACTTAGTCAACAATTTGGAGTAAGTGTGGAAGCTATTATGAGAGCCAATCCAGGAGTAGATCCAAATAATTTACAAATAGGCCAAGTAATATGTATACCACAGATGGCACCACCAGTACCACCATGCCCTAATGGATTTTACTATACCATAAGACCAGGAGATACCATATTTGCACTTAGCCAACGATTTGGCGTATCAGTTCAAGCGATAATAAATGCCAACCCAGGAATCGATCCAAATAATTTACAAATAGGTCAAGTAATATGTATACCACAAATGGCACCACCAATACCACCTCTACCACCATGTCCAAATGGATTTTATTACACTATAAGGCCTGGGGATACCTTATTTACAATTGGTCAAAGGTTTAATGTACCAGTTCAAGAGATTATAAATGCAAATCCTGGAATAGATCCAAACAATCTACAAATAGGGCAGGTAATATGTATTCCTAGAAGATGCGTTGTATTTTGCTTCTAAAAAGTTTAAAAAGCCCAAGTTTTTTGGGCTTTTTAAACTTTTTAATTGTTTATTGAGATTTTTTCTTCACTTTCATAGAATATATCTTCTTCTTTAACTCCTCTATCCAGTAAAATATTATAACTATCTATAATCATATTCTTAGATCCACACAAATACACTTTATATCCTTCTAAATCCATGTCTCTTAATACATGGGTTACATAACCTTTTCTTAAGGAACTATTTTTATCTCGAGATACAACAGGAGTATATTGGAATCTATCTTCTTTTTTATCCAAGGATTCAAAATAATCCCTATATAAAAATTCATCTTCATATCTTTGACCATCTAAAAGTTTTACATCTTTTAATGATGGATTATTTATTAGAATATCTCTAGTTAAACCGATAAATGGAGTAATACCTATTCCATTTCCAACAAATAATATCTTCTCAGCTGAATAATCTACCACTAATTCATCTCCAAGAGGACCTTCCAATTCAACCATATCTCCTAACCTAAAATCATTAAATATAATGTTTGTTCCATATCCTTTTTCGACTTTTTTAATTATGACACTTAGTTTAGTATTATCTTCATTGAAAGATGAGATAGTATAGGCTCGAAAGGCTTTTGGTTTATCTTGGATTTTGATTAGGATGAATTGACCTGCTTTATATTCCACTATATTAGGAGATATGAAGGAAAATGTATATTCCTTTATGTTTTTCCCTAAATCCTTAATATCTGTAATTTGTGCTTTTATACTTTGGCCATTTTCATATCCTTTGATAGAGGTACTGTTCATTAACTCAATAGCTTCTTCTTCTGTTCTTAGAGATAATATGTTTGCTGGACAATTTTCAACACAGGTAGAACATTTAATGCAGTTAATACTATCAAATTGATTTTTTTCCGAAAACTCTAAATAAGGAGTCAACTGAAAGGGACATACTCTAGAACATTTTCCACAAGTATGGCATTTGTCCAAACTTTCTATGGTAACCTTTTTTTCAGTTTTTTCAGCGATGCCTATTGTTCTACCTAATTTATGAGATAATTTTTGTATTGTACCCATTGGGCAAAACTGACACCAAGTTCTTGGATTTATCAATACAGCAAACAAACCTCCAGCAATTAAAACCATTAAATAGGTAGTAACAAAAACAAACCCTAATTTATCTAGAAAATCATAGGTTCCCCAAAAATTTGAAACTTTGATTATTTTTTTTGAGAAATTGTACATAAAGAATGCAAAAAAACCTATCATCATAGGTGTAGATTTCATAAATTTAGGGATTTTTTTGTTTAAACTAATAGGCATAGTTATCCTATCAAATAAGGAACCATGGGGACAAAAGTTGCCACACCAATATCTACCTGAAAAAAATGAAGTAGTTGTTAAACCAGCCATAATAAAAATGACTAGCAAACCTAATTTAGGTTTCCACAAGCCCCCTATAGCTACTAAAAGTGTAAATATCCAGGCATTTTTTCTAATGTTAGTAAAAGTCCTATTGGTCTTAATGTAATAATTCTCCATCTAATACCTCCTATGAATTAATATATACCACTGGGGGGTACACTGGTATTATAACCGGTGATGGAGCATTTGTAAAGGGGAAAAATGAAAATACTATAGAAAAATCGAAAACTCCCTAGCTGGGAGTTTTCGATATCAAAGTTATCAATAATATGCTGAATAGAATGAACAAAATAATGCTGATTATTAAAGATGCATTAATAATCTTTTCATCAGATATGTTTTTTTTCTTTTTAAGGTTTACGCCATTAACCTTAGCTAACAAACCTATGAGCATGTATATGACAGCAACGGAAAAGACTACGGACACAAAACAGCTGCTAAAGTTTGGGTTAGAGGCATAACCTATATTTGGATCTGGTGGATATAAATAGTCAATAATTATAGGGAATCCATTATTGATGAAATGGATTATCATTCCAGCGTATATAGAATTTGTGGCAAATACCAGATAACTAGCAATAAAGCCAGCTATGAAGGTATGGAAGAATTGAAAGAAATTTAAATGAAGCATTCCGAATAACAAACCATTCATTAAAGCAGCAACAAAATAACTTTTATTCCTATATCCATCTAATATTATACCTCTCATAAGGATTTCCTCAAATATGGCTGGAGTCACGGCAGTAAATATTATGCTACCTACGAAAGTATTATGGTAATCATAGGCTATAATATCTGCCAATGTACTTCCAAAAAACTTAGTATATAAAGCAACTATAGATACTAGAATTGGCAACATACAAAACCAAATGGCAAATATGATTATTGTGCTTTTAAAATCTAATACATTAGGTTTTAAAATTCTTTCCGCCTTTTCTCTATTGATGAATAAATATATGCTAATAGGTATTAAAAAGGACACATATTGATAAGCATTAAAAGGAATAGGCAAAAACTGCACTATTATAGACCATATGATTACATATAGATAGAAACGGTTGACTTTATGTATTATCCGTTCTTGTTTTAATACTTTACCTTCCATAAATATCTCCTTTAAGTCTTATACTATTATTATACAATAAATATGCTTATTCTCAAACCAAATAAAACATGTAGTATAATATACATAAAAGATATATAATCATACTAATAACTATTAATAGATATAAATACTCAGTTTATTGAAAGATTATATGTATTATCAAGGGATTAACAATATTTGTAATTGAGAATTAACTATGCTATAATTCATTTAATCTATTTTGTAATGTAAATATTAGTTGTTGCTGCTGTGCATATTAAAGACAAGGGGGTAGAGCAGTTAACTGCGAAAACATGATAAATTTACGTTTAGGTTTAGATGTTGGTTCCACTACTGTAAAGTTAGTGGTCTTAAATTCATCTTATGATATTGTTTATAGTACTTATAGGAGACACTATTCTGATGTTAGAAATAGTGTAAAAGACGTAATATTAGATGCTTATAAAAGATTTAAAAATGAAATTGTAACGATTATGGTAACGGGTTCAGGAGGACTCTCTGTTCACAAATGGTTAGGCATTCCCTTTATTCAGGAAGTTGTTGCTTCTACTACTGGTATTAGAAAATTTATTCCACAAACGGATGTAGCTATTGAACTAGGTGGAGAAGATGCAAAGATTACTTATTTAGATGGGAATGTTGAACAGAGGATGAATAGCATCTGTGCTGGTGGAACTGGTGCATTTATAGATCAAATGGCATCATTAATTGAAACAGATGCTCAGGGATTGAATGAATTGGCAGAGAGGCACAAAACCATATATTCTATTGCTTCCAGATGTGGAGTATTTGCCAAAACTGATATTCAAGCATTAATTAACCAAGGGGTATCAAAGGAAGATATAGCAGCATCTGTATTCCAATCTGTGGTAAATCAAACCATTTCTAATCTTGCCTGTGGTAGACCTATTAAGGGAAAGGTTGCTTTTTTAGGAGGACCTTTACATTTCTTACCAGAATTAAGGAAAAGATATGTGGAAACATTGAATTTATCCGAAGATGAGATAATATTTCCAGAAAACTCTCAATTGTTTGTAGCAATAGGGGCAGCAGTTGCTTCTATGGAAGAGAAGGTTATTAGTTTCGAGGAATTAAAGAACAGGTCACTAGACTCAAAAGTGCAAATGGAATCAGAAATTAGAAATTTAAGGCCACTATTTAAAAATGAAGAAGAATTAAAGGAGTTTAAAGAAAATCATATAACTCATAAGATGAAATATAAGAATATTGAAATTCATAGTGGAAAGTGCTATCTTGGAATAGATGCAGGTTCTACCACTACTAAAGCTATTCTAATAGATGAAGATAACAATATTCTATATTCATACTATGGGAATAACAAAGGGAAACCTTTAGATTTAACGATAGAAATTTTAAAGGAGATTTATGACAAGCTCCCAGAAGGAGAGAAAATTAGCTATTCTACTGTTACTGGTTATGGGGAAGAGTTTATTAAAGCTGCATTAAATATAGATGTAGGGGAAGTAGAAACTATGGCTCATTATAAGGCAGCCCTTTTTTTCCAACCTAAGGTAGATTTTATCCTGGACATTGGTGGCCAGGATATGAAATGTATGAAAACAAAGGACGGAGTAATAGATAGTATACTCTTAAATGAGGCATGTTCTTCAGGTTGTGGCTCCTTTTTGGAGACCTTTGCCCATTCGTTAAATATGTCTGTAGAGGATTTCTTAAATGAGGGATTACTAGCTGAGAATCCAGTAGATTTAGGCTCTAGATGTACTGTATTTATGAATTCTAAAGTCAAACAAGCTCAAAAAGAAGGAGCTACCGTTGGCGATATTGCAGCAGGACTTTCTTACTCGGTAATTAAAAATGCAATTCAAAAGGTAATTAAGGTAAGAGACCCAAAGGAATTAGGAGAGAATATAGTAGTTCAAGGGGGAACCTTTTATGGAGATGCAATATTAAGGTCCTTTGAGTTGGTATCAAAAAGAGATGTAGTAAGACCTGATATACCTGGGCTTATGGGGGCTTTAGGTGCAGCATTAATAGCTAAAGAAAGATATGAAGAAGGAATAGAGTCTAATATACTTTTAAAAGAGGAATTGAACAATTTTAGCTATAAGACCAAAAGAGCAAACTGTGGAAGATGTGGTAATAATTGTTCCTTAACTATAAATATATTTTCCGACGGAAAAAGATATATTACAGGAAATAGGTGTGAAAAGGGAGCAGGAATAACAAAGAGCACTAAAAAGATACCGAATCTATATGAATATAAATATAATAGAACCTTTGGATATGAACCTTTGTCTAAAGGAGAAGCTAAAAGGGGCACAGTAGGAATCCCAAGGGTGTTAAATATCTATGAAAATTATCCCTTCTGGTATACTTTCTTTACAGATTTAGGTTTTAGGGTTCAATTATCTACTGAATCCAATAGGGAAGTATATGAGAAAGGTATAAGCTCTATACCAAGTGAAACCGCTTGTTATCCAGCCAAAATATCCCACGGTCATATAATGGATTTAATAGAAAAGGATATAGATTTCATATTTTACCCTGCAGTATTTTATGAACATAAGGAAGATAAAGAGGTAGATAATCACGTAAACTGTCCTGTTGTAATTGGTTACTCTGAGGTTATTAAGCATAATGTAGATGAAGTAATGCATAAGGATGTATTATTTTTAAATCCATTTATATCCTTTGATAGCAAATTAGGATTGAAGAAAAGGTTAAAAGATGAACTAAAGGATTTCGATATACCTTATAGAGAGATAAGGCAGGCTGTAGATAAGGCTTGGGATGAATTGATGGCCTATAAGAAGGATATAGAAAGAAAAGGCGAGGAAACTTTAAAGATCATGGAAGGAGAAGGCATAAAAGGGATAGTACTAGCAGGAAGGCCTTATCATATAGATCCTGAGATTAACCATGGTATACCAGAATTAGTTACATCCTTGGGCATGGCTGTTTTAACAGAGGATTCTATAGCCCATTTAGCAAAACCTGAAAGGCCTTTAAGGGTATTAGACCAATGGGTTTATCATTCCAGATTATATAGAGCAGCTTCTTTTGTGGCTACTCAGAAGAATTTAGAGCTTATACAGTTAAACTCCTTTGGTTGTGGTTTAGACGCAGTTACAACAGATCAAGTAGAAGAAATCCTCCATGGTTATGAAAAGATATATACAGTGCTAAAAATTGATGAAGTTAGCAATTTAGGTGCAGCTAAAATTAGGGTAAGATCCCTTTATGCAGCTTTGGAAGAAAGAGAAAAGAGTGGTTTTAAAATAGAAAAGAAATACCAACCAATAGAAAAAATAGCATTTACTAAAGAAATGAGAGAAAAACATACTATATTAGCTCCTCAAATGGCGCCAATACATTT
Source organism: Clostridium sp. Cult2 (assembly GCF_021655075.1). Lineage (GTDB taxonomy): Bacteria > Bacillota > Clostridia > Tissierellales > Tepidimicrobiaceae > Schnuerera. The sequence continues at coordinate 37,982 of NZ_PPXX01000006.1, read as the reverse complement.
TAAAATATTACAGGAAGCCTTAAGTTCCTGTGGATATAATCTAGAGTTTTTACCAACAATGGACTTGAAAGCTATTGATGAAGGATTAAAATATGTAAATAATGACGCTTGTTATCCTTCTATAATAACTGTAGGTCAATATATTGCTGCATTAAAATCTGGAAAATATGATTTAAATAATGTATCTCTATTGATGAGCCAAACTGGAGGGGTATGTAGAGCTTCTAATTATATTGGTTTCATACGAAAAGCATTAAAAGATGCGGGCTTTGGTAATATTCCAGTAATTGCAGTATCAGCTCAAGGTATCGAAACCAACCCTGGATTTACTTATTCTTTGGAAATGGGAAGAAAGGGAGTAATGGCTATTTTGTATGGAGATCTTATAATGAGGCTATTATATCGTGTAAGACCTTACGAAAAGATTAAGGGATCTGCAAATGTATTATCGGAACATTGGATTAAAAAATGTTCTGAAGCGGTGAAAGTAGGAGATAAAAAAGAGTATGTAGAGAATATTTATTATATGGTTAAGGATTTTGATGAATTAGAGATAGATGAAAGTTTAATCAAACCTAAAGTAGGAGTTGTAGGAGAAATATTGGTAAAATACCATCCAATGGCTAATAATAATTTAGTAAGCTTATTAGAATCTGAAGGAGCAGAAGCGGTAGTACCAGATTTAACGGATTTTCTATTATATTCTAGCTACAATGCAACCTATAAATATAAATATTTGTCAAAGGGTTTACTGCCTAAGATAGGTAGCGATATTGCTATAAAATATATTGAATATTATAGGAAACCTGTAAGGGAAGCATTAAGAAATTCTAATAGATTCCATGAACCATTAACAGTGGAAGAATTGGTTAAGGAAGCAGAAAGACTGGTTTCCATAGGTAATCAATATGGAGAAGGCTGGCTACTTACTGCAGAAATGTTAGAATTAATCCAAAGTGGTGCAGAAAATATAGTATGTACTCAACCTTTTGCCTGCTTACCAAATCATATAACAGGCAAAGGTGTCATAAAGGCCATTAGGGATATATACCCACAGGCTAATATAGTTGCCATTGATTATGACCCAGGGGCCAGTGAAGTAAATCAGTTAAATAGAATTAAGTTAATGCTTTCAACAGCCCATGATAATGTAGAAGAAAAAAAGGAATACTTAACAAAAACTTATAATATAGAAAGTTAAGATTAAAAGCCTTCCCTTGGTTCAGTGAAAATTAATAATCTGAATCAAAGGGAAGGCTATTAACATTATCGTCATTTTATAGCAATAATATTGTAACTCATTTGTAACGACTTTTTTATGTAGAATTGGTATATTAAATATAGTAATCCATATTATATTTGGATTAATGGATATAATAGGAATAACAAAATAGTGAAAGAGGTAGTGATTATGAATAAAAAACCTATAGCTTTTATATTTATCATCATCCTATTATTTACATCTCTTGTAGGATGTGGAGAAAAAGATGTAGAGAAAAGCAAAGATGAAACTGTAGGCAGATTGGAACCAAAAACAGATACTATAGTTGAAAATGATGAAGAAAAGATAATGAAAGAGTTCGAAACTATGGTTAAAAGTGATAACGAACCTTTTACATTAGTTAAGTTTATAGATAAAAATATTGGAAATGTAAATATGGAATACACCATAGAGATGATAAGAGAATTAGAAGAAGTACAAGAGGAGTATATAGATAGATATACAGACCAGTTATTTATGGAAGAACATCAAATGGAGTTATTAACTTTGTCTGAAGTTCATAATAGTAAAGCTAAAATTGAAGATTACTTGTTCTTTGATAAGACTAAGACAGAAGAAATAAAAAATGAGAGTTTAAAGGAATTGGTTAAAAATATAGTACAGGGGAAATATAAACTTATAAATATGGAAGGTGCTTTTTATCCAATTATAGACTATGAAGCATTAAAGGTTTATAATAATTATCTATCAGATGAAATAAAAGAATATATAGATTTAAAATCAATGGATTCCAATATGCCAACCATATTGGATGCAGGATTAGTGATTTCCTTTGACCAGTTAGCAGAAAGACTTATTAAAACAGAAAATTATATTAATAAATATCCAGATAGCATAAAGTATGAAGAAATATTGAGACTATATGGAGTATATTTAAAATTCTATTTAGAAGGTTCAGATAATACTCTTATATATGATTATGAAACTAAAGAAATAAAAGATGAGGTTCTATCAAGCTACAAAAAGACTAAAAATATAAATGAAACTGTAACATCTAGAGTGGTTTCTAAATATATAGATATTATAGATGAAAACCAAAATATAATAGATGAAAATGTGCTCTCTAAAGTTCCAGAGCTTCATAGTGAAGCCATTGCAACATTGGAAGAGCAAAAATAAGTCCACCAAGGCATAGTTCTACCCCCAGTAATTTGCAGAACTATGCCTTGCTTTTTCATTTAGTAGCAGGTTGGGTTTTTAAACCCCTTATTATTGGTATATAATATATACAAGGAGATATTAAGGAGGTTAAAAAATGAAGAAGGTATTATTATTGCTAGCAGAAGGATTTGAAGAGGTGGAAGCTCTTACAACAGTGGATTATTTAAGGAGAATGGACATAATAGTAGATATTTGCTCTATAACAGAAGAAACCAAGGTAAAAGGAGCTCATAGGATTGTAGTAGAAGCAGATAAGGTATTAAAAGAAATAGACAGTATAAAAAATTATGATGGTATGGTTATACCTGGGGGGCTACCAGGAGCTACCAACCTTAGAGATGATGGCAGAGTAATAGATATGGTAAAAGAGTTTAATGATGGAGGAAAATTAGTAGCAGCTATTTGCGCTGGTCCAATAGTATTAGAAAGAGCAGGAATTATTAAAGGAAAGAAGGTTACATCTTATCCAGGATTTGAAGGAGATTTAAAAGAAAGTGAATATAAGGATGATTTAGTAGTTCAAGATAATAACATTATAACAGCAAGAGGTCCTGCAGTAGCAGTCTATTTTGCATTAAAAATAGTAGAAAATTTAGTAGGGAAAGAGAAAAAAGAAGAGTTAAAAAAGGATATTTTACTAGATATGGTAGAAGAAAACATTTCCAAATAGATGATATCCTTAATGTTAATAAAAATAGGCGATTTTCGCCTATTTTTCTTTTTAATAGATATAATATAGAATGAATAAGTTTAAAGGAGTGAAAGGATGAAGCTAAATAGAAATTTCTATAGCAGAGATACAATAACTGTAGCAAAAGAACTCTTAGGAAAAATATTAATACACAATATAGAAGGGCATAAATTAACAGGAATGATTGTTGAGACAGAGGCTTACCTAGGATTAAAAGATAAAGCAGCCCATTCCTATGGCGGAAGAAAAACTAAAAGAGTAGAAACCATGTATGGAGCTCCTGGTACAGCCTATGTCTATCTTATATACGGGATGTATTATTGCTTAAACATAGTGACAGAAAAAGAAGGCATTCCAGAAGCAGTTTTAATAAGAGCTATAGAACCTATAGAAAATATAAATCAAATGGCTTTACATAGATTTGGGAAGTCCTATGAAGAATTGAGTAAGTATCAAAGAAAGAACCTAACCAACGGCCCGGGAAAGCTATCCATGGCTTTTAACATTGATAAAACACAGGATAAGATAGACCTTTGTGGAGACAGATTATACTTAGAAGACGGTGGAAAAGAAATATTCAATATAATAGAAACTAAAAGAATAGGTATAGATTATGCAGAAGAAGCCAAAGATTTTCCATATAGATTTTACATAGATGGAAACCCATATGTATCCAAATTGTAACCTTATTTACATTGCAAATTACCTTTATATCTAGTATTATTTAAACTATAGGTTAGTACATGTGGGAGGGTTAAGGATGAAGAAAAAGTTCTGGATAACATTTTTAATAGCTTTAGTAGGGTTTTCTGCATTATTTGCGATAACAGGCCATTATATGTTGAATAAGGATTCTATGGCTTATAATGGAGAAGATGAAGATTTAGAGGCAGATGAAGTATTAAAAGATAAAAGCGAAATATTAGTCTTATTAATGGGTATAGATGATCAAGATGGTTCAGGCGGTGTAGCAAAAGTAAAGGAGAAGAAGATAGAAGGAGAAGATAGGCATAAACCTACAGGAAAACGAACTGACACAATGATTCTTTGTAAATACAATTTGGAGACTGGCGATATTACCATGTTGTCCATTCCAAGAGATTCTAGGGTTAATATAAGGGGAAGAAGGGAAAAGGAAAAAATAGCCCATGCCCATTCCTATGGTGGACCTTACTTAGCAATGAAAACGGTGAAGGATTTTTTAAATATAGATTTGGAATACTATGTAACGGTAGACTATTTAGCAGTAAAGAAAATAGTAGAGGCTATTGGTGGAGTGGAAATAGATATACCTAAAAGAATGTACTATAAGGATCCAACGGACAAGCCGCCATTGTTAATTGATTTTCAACCAGGACTACAAACCTTAGATGGTGATGATTCAATAAGATTTTTAAGATACAGGCCTAAGAAAGAGGGAGATGTAGGTAGAGTAGAAAATCAAAAATTATTTATGAAAGAATTCATAAAACAAACCTTGAAGGCTAAAAATATTATAAAATTACCCACGATAATAAAAACTTATTATGATTATGTAGATACTAATATACCTATGAATGCAATATTAAAAGGCGTAGGAACTGTAAATAAAATAGATTTAGAAAACATGAAAACTGCTACAGTACCTGGGGAAGGCGAATATATAGGAGGTGTCTCCTATTTCATATATGATGAGGAAGGAACAAAACAATTAGTTCAAGAGATGTTTGGGGACTTTTTATTGAATGAATAAAGGGAGGTTTCCATGAAAAAAGATATAATGAGGAAGGATAGAAAAAAAGAGCATATTGAACAATATTTAAAGTCCCAATATAGAAATGACACTTTATTAGATGATGTATATATAGAGCACAATTCATTACCGGAGTTAAATTTTGATGAAATCGACACTAGAGTTAAATTTTTAGGAAGAAATATTGAATATCCAATAATGATAAATGCTATGACAGGGGGAACAGAATTTTCCCAGGTAATAAATAGAGATTTGTCAAAAATAGCAAAAAATTATAGAATCCCCATGGCGGTAGGTTCTCAGACTATAGCATTAAGAGATAAAAGTAGCCATAATTCCTTTAAGATAGTAAGGGAAATAGTGGGAGATGAAGGAGTAGTAATTGCTAATCTAAGTGCTCATGCAACTTTAGAAGATGTTAAATTTTCCATAGATTTACTGAAGGCAGATGGTATTCAGCTTCATTTAAACCCTGCTCAAGAGCTGGTAATGAAAGAAGGAGATAGGGGTTTTAAAGGTGTTTTAAAAAACATAGAAAACATTGTATCAAATATAGAAAAACCAGTTATAGTTAAGGAAGTAGGCTTTGGCATATCAAAGGATGTAGCTCAAAGGTTATATGATGTAGGGATAAGGTATATAGATGTATCAGGTAAAGGAGGTACCAATTTTATAGAAATAGAGGATAGAAGAGATGACGAAATAGATTTTAGTGGTATCTATTCTTGGGGGATTCCAACAGCTCTTAGCCTAATCCAATGCAGAATCATATCTAAGGATTTGTTCTTAATAGCTAGTGGTGGTATAAGGACTAGTTTAGACATAATGAAATCTTTAATCTTAGGAGCTAATGTGGTAGGAATAAGCGGACAAATTTTGAAGGAGTTAATAGAAGGTGGATATGAAAGAGCTAATAAATATATGGAAGGCTTAATCTATAAATTGAAGGTACTAATGCTATTAACGGGAAGTAAAAATATTGAAGAATTAAAAAAGACTCCCTATAAGATAAAGGGAGAACTTAAGGATTTACTAGAATAAAGGAACAAAAAGGATAATCCCTTTTGTTCCTTTTTAAATATCAACCGCTAAAACCCTCCAGCTCCGCCACCACCAGCACCACCGCCTCCACCACCAGAGAAACCACCACCACTTCCAGTAGATGAACCACCAGCAGAGAAAGATCTATTCAAACTACTTTCAAAGGAATTTTGTCCTCGATGGCCTATAGCGAAATACCAATAAACCCAGTGATTAGGCATAGTGCTTTCTGGTATTAATATTTTGAACTTTTTCAATGATTTAACATTTACCCCTAAGGCTAGACCATATATTAATGCAGCATCCAATGGGAAATAAGAATTATCAATATCTAGATTATCACTTCTCAATTTTAATTCTTTTTTAAAATCTTGCCATTTTTTGTACTGAATATATCCATAATCAGATTTTCTAAACATAATAATCATTCCATATATAAAAGCAAATATTGAAACTAATAAAAGGATAAATCCATAAAAACCCTCCAAAACTAAAGATATAATTGAAATGCTAAAGGCAATAGATGAAAACAACACCAATAGTCCTCCAATTCTTTTTCTACTATCATCATAATAACCTTTATTTTTTGATTCTTCTTTTACTTTTTTCTGCCAAGCATTATAGGATTTGTAGAACTTTGTACTATGTTTTTTTCCTTCATATTCAATATCCTCTGTTGTTACAGTATTTCCATCACCAATTTCGTAAAATAGCCATTCTAATAAATATCTTTCATGGTCTAATAGAGAATTAGTAGATTTTTCAAGTTTTTTCAATTTAAAATTATTAATATTTCTTTTATATTCACCTTTATCTTCTATGGAGATATATCCTTTTCTGGATAAATCAAAAATGGTAGCCATTATTGTAGTTGTACTTAGAGCATTGTTAGTTAAATAAGCTGCCACTGCAGGTGTACAGTCTTCAGGGTATAGGTTATGGTCCATGGTATCATAGATATCTATATTTCGCCTAAACCTAGAAAATGTAAAAGCAACGCTAACAACTCCTAATCCAGCTATAATGATGGATAAATTATTAAATAAATTTCTATTTTTTTCTCTTCTAATTTGTTTTTCTTCTATTTTATTAATATAGGATAATTCTTCTTCTATTATGTTATCGTATCTATTATTATTGACTGTATTAGTCGAATTAGGAATAAAGCTTGTTGGAAACAATACCCTAGCTTCAATAAAGGTATCTGTAGGTGGATTTTCTACTTCTAATCTTATTAGATTATCACCTTTAAAATTAATAGTACCATTCGCTGGGCCATGAGCAAAAATCTTTACTCTATCCGTTATACTTTTTGGTAGTTTAATATTTACTGCAAAAAAGTTTATTGGTGTATTGTTTTCTCTACCTAAAAATTTATAGTATAGTTCACCTGTATCATTATACTTGACAGCTACATTTTTTATAGTATAGCTTAGACGGAAAGTCTTTTCTTCATCTTTTGAGGGAGAGAAAATTTTAACATTAATATTATCTCCATTATCAACAATTGTAAATACATCACTGTCTCCATTTTCGGCTTTAGAAACTTGAGTATATACTATTTCATTTCCTTTGACCATTTCTCTAACTTGAATATTATTTACACCATCTGTATCCATTAAGACAATTTCTCTAAACACCCCATTAAATTTATCATTGAAGTTAAAAGTAATATCTTCAACAATCTCCAAGTCCCCATTTTCTTCAATTACAGAATCTATTAGCCATCTATTTATTGAAAGAGATTTTTCAGCCTGTCCCTTTATGGGGAAGTTGACTAAGATTAGCATTATTAATAGTAAAATTGCGCCTACCTTTATACATTTTTTAATAGGAATCACCTCTGTTTAAAACTAATGGAATAGTTTTTATTTTATATTAAATATTGTAACTACATGTTAAGATTATATTAATATTATACCCTTATTTATGTTAATGTAAAATAATTGTATAATAGGAGATGAAGAATATAATGGAAGAAGGTGTGATTATATGAGGAAGAAGATTTTATTGATGTTAAAGCAGGCTAAGAATGAGTTTATCTCTGGAGAAAAAATCAGTGATTGCTTAGGAATAAGTCGGTCTGCAGTATGGAAACATATAAAAATATTAAAAGAAGAAGGCTATGAAATTGAGTCTATGCCTAGAAATGGCTATAGACTATTATATAGTCCGGACATACTTACCTTGGAGGAAATAGAAGAATATTTAGATACGGATTTTATTGGGAGAAATATATATTATTTTGACAGTCTATCATCTACCAATATAAAGGCAAAGGAAATGGCCATGAAAGAGAGAGAAGGTACAATAATAATAGCAGAAGAACAGACTGAAGGTAAGGGAAGATTAGGTAGAGATTGGACTTCACCAAAGGGTAAAGGTATTTGGATGAGTATAATATTAAAACCTCAAATATCCCCTTCAGAAGTGGCCAAAATAACTTTAATAGGTGCAGCTGCAGTAAATCAAGGGTTAAAGGATATAGGAATAGAGTCATATATAAAATGGCCTAATGATATTGTAATCCATGGGAGAAAGGTTTGTGGTATTCTTACAGAGATGAGTTGTGAACTAAATATGATTAATTATGTAGTTATGGGAATAGGCATAAACGTTAATTTGGGAAAAGAGGATTTTGGTGAAGAATTAATTGATAAAGCCACATCTTTGAAGGATATTACTGGTACTAAGATAAATAGAAAAGTATTATTAGCCAAGGTTCTTAACCATTTTGAAGGTCTTTACCTTCCTTTTATAGAATTAGGGGATATATCAAAATCTATTCATATATCAAGAAGAAAATCTATTGTAATTGGAAATGAGGTAAAGATTATAAGGGGAGATACTGAAAAGATAGCTAGGGCTATAGATATAGATGAAAATGGTAAATTATTAGTACAATATAAAGATGGAGAGAAAGAAAAAATATTTTCTGGAGAGGTTTCAATTCGAGGATTTGAAGGATATATATAATAGGCAATTATTACTATATATTAATAAAATATCGACAATTGATACTAAAATATGATAGAATTAATCAAAAGAAAGTAAAAATATTTAACAAAACTAACTAGAATAGTGGTGAAAATTATTGGAAACCAAACCTCTTTTTTTAACTGAAAAGGTAATAGATGAAATATTGATTGAAGATATTTTTGATGATGAAGGAAATATATTGATGGGTAAAAATGCTATAATCAATGAATATGCTTTTCACTTTTTGGCAAAATCTAAAGTAAAAAGAGTACCCATTTATCCATCAATGAAAGATAATTATTCTTCAGGAAGTTTTAACTTACCTTTATTTCATAAGGAAAATATTTTAGCTCTGCAGGATATAGTAACAAGACTAGCAGCAGGGAGGGGTGTGGACCCAAATGAATTAGGCAGAGTATCTGAAACATTATCTCTTGAAGTCAATAGAAATAGGCAAATGATTGGGCAAACGGGAAGAATTAAAGATACTGATGAATATACATATAATCACAGTATAAATGTAGCTATATATTCTTTATATATAGGAAAACTTATAGGATTAGATAATGAAAGGATTAAAGAGTTATGTCAAGCTGCTTTGCTTCATGATATTGGAAAAGCTAATGTACCAAAGAATATACTTAACAAAAAAGGAAAGTTAACTGAAGAAGAATTTAGAATAGTAAAAAAACATACCATAGATGGATATTTATTGTCTAAAAGAATACCTTTTTTAAAGGAAGAGGTAAGAGAAGCCATACTTAGCCACCATGAAAGGGAAGACGGAAGCGGTTACCCTCGTGGTATAAAAGGAAGGAAGATTAATTTGTATGCAAGGATACTTGCAATAGCAGATGTATATGATGCACTAACATCGGAAAGGGTTTATAAAGAAAAGAGTACCCCTTTTGAAGCCATAGAAGAGTTTTATAATATGGGGATTAATAAATTTAGTAAACCTATATTAAATATATTTTTTAAAAATACCTTTCAACTTTATGTAAATTCTAAAGTGAAATTAACCGATGGAAGGATTGGTAGAATTCAATTCATTCATCCTAAAAAACCAACTAAGCCTGTAATTCGTGTAGATGGTGAACATATTAACCTGTCAAAATGTCTTTTTTTAAAAATAGAAGAAGTAATAGGATAAACTCATTAGAAAGCTAGTGAGTTTATTTATATTTTTTCAATGCGTAATCTTGCAAGTATTTTTGAAGCTACCAATGAAGACAAAATAGCTTTCAAAATATCCCCAGGTAAAAATATAGCACATCCAGTCTTTAAAGCTATGGGAAAGGTTACGGATTTACCCATTACATTATTCAGGATTATGTACATATAAGGCACTCCAAATAAATAGATAATAATAGTTCCTACCAAAGTGGCTAAAAATATACGCCTTAAACTTATACTATTTCTATGATGAACAATTTTTCCAACTACATAAGCAGCAAATATAAACCCTATCAAAAATCCAAAGCTTGGTTTAAATATTGTTTGAGGTCCGCCTGAAAATCCAGCAAATATTCTCACACCAGAAAGGCCTAATAAAACATAAACTAGCTGAGATAAAGCTCCCAGTTTTGGACCAAGAATAAGTCCAGATAATATAACGAACATACTTTGAAGTGTAATAGGCACATCTCCAATAGGTATACTCAAAAAAGCTCCTATAGCCGTCAAAGCAGTAAATAGAGAGGCTAATATCATTTCTTTTGTAGATAATTTCATCTAATCCCTCCTATATGTAAACTAATAAATATAAAAAGATGACAATAAGATTGTAAAGGATTACGGAGACAATGTCAACCATAGAATAATATTGGTAAACAAACATAAAATCAAATAACAGCAATAAAAATCCAGGTTAAAATTATTGACAAAAAGAAAAATAGAATATATACTGTATATAAACAGCATGAACAGTATATACACGATGAACACCTTAAATTAGGAGGATAGCTATGAAAATTATAGTATCTAATTCTTCAAATGAACCTATATATGAACAAATATCTAACCAGATAAAGGGAATGATTCTTAAGGGAGATCTATATGAAGGGGATTTATTACCTTCCATTAGAGGATTAGCTAGAGACCTTCAGATATCTGTTATCACCACCAAAAGAGCTTATGATGAATTAGAAAAAGAAGGTTTTATTGAAACCATGCAAGGGAAAGGTTCCTATGTAGCAGGGCAGAATAAAGAACTTCTCCGAGAGAAAAAACTTAAAATTATAGAAGAAAAATTATTTGAAGTGGTAGAAGAAAGCAAATTACTAGGATTAAATTACGAAGAGGTAGAAGAAATGTTAAGAATTTTATTTCAGGAGGTATAACCATGGATTATATTTTAGAAGTTAAAAATTTAAGAAAAGAATTTAAAAACTTTACATTAGATAATATTAATTTTAATTTAGAGCCTGGATATATTATGGGGTTTATTGGTCCTAATGGAGCTGGAAAAAGTACGACTATCAAACTAATAATGAATTTACTTAAAAATAACGGTGGAGAGATTAAAGTATTCGGTAAAGACCATATAAAATATGAAAAGAAAATCAAAGATAGAATAGGATTTGTTTATGACGAGAATTACTACTATGAAGATTTGACCATTAACCAGATGAAAAATATTGTTGCCACCTTCTATTCCAAATGGGATGATAATCAGTTTAACTATTATATTAAGGAATTTGATTTAAATCCAAAGGCAAAGATTAAAACCTTATCTAAAGGGATGAAAATGAAATTTTCATTAGCAATAGCTTTATCTCATCATGCAGACCTTATAATTATGGATGAACCTACATCAGGATTGGATCCTGTATTTAGAAGGGAGATACTAGACATTTTATATAGTATTATCCAAGATGATAGTAAGAGTATATTTTTCTCCACTCACATCACTACAGATCTAGAGAAAATAGCGGATTATATAACCTTTATAAATGATGGTAAAATAATATTTTCTAAGTCTAAAGATGAAGTATTAGAAAGCTATTCTATAGTTAAAGGTGGGATAGACCTTTTGGATAGGGATACAAGGAAAGAGTTCATAGGTTTAAGAGAGACCAAAGTTGGATTTGAAGGGTTAACAGATAATGCAGATAAGATGAAAAGGACTTTTGGTAGCAATATATTGATAGAAAAAGCAACTTTAGAAGATATTATGGTTTATAGCGTAAGGGGGTAAGGATATGCTAAAAATAATAAATAAGGATTTAACATTGATGTTTTCAAATACCATGCAGAGAATTCTCATGGTTATGATAGTTCCTATGTTTTTATTAATCATAGATGCTCAGCAAATGGATTGGCTATACTTTTTAATACTTGTTAGCGTTACCTATATATTAATTATGACTCCTTTTTCTTTTGATATTACCAATAAAACTACCAGCATGATGAATTCCTTTCCCATAAAGAGGAGAGAGATTGTAATTTATAGATATTTATCTATATTTGTATATATGTTGATATCTATTGTGTATGTTGGGGTTTATTTGTGGATAATTAATAAAACTGGTTTAATAAATGTGGATTATTTTAATCTGTCTATGGTTGGGAAGGCTATACCCTATGTAATGATATTATCCAGTATAATGTTACCAGCTAACTTCAGATTTGAGCCTAAACTAGCCCAATTAATAAATGCTTTTCTTTATTCAGGGTCTATAGTCATGGCATTTAGTTTAGCTCAAAAGAGTGTAGAAATGTCTTCAAATATAATTGTAAAGCTACTATCAAGTCCTGGTTTTAAAATAATAGCTATTATAGTTTATATATTATCCATGGTCTTATCTATAAAACTATATGAACATAGGGATCTATAGGAGGGATAGAAAAATGTTTAATTTAGTGATGAAGGATTTAAAAATTTCCAGTAAGATGAGTATTTTTGGATTATTTTTTCCTATATTTATATCTCTAGCTGGACTTAAAACCGGAGCTTCAACCTTACAGGTAAATATAATGTATATTCTAGCTATATTTATGATAACATATTTTTCAGTTATGTATTCTAATGGATATGATCAGAAAAATAAGGTGGATATAGTTATAAATAGTTTTCCAATCAATAAAAAAGATGTAGTAAGAAGTAAATATCTATTATTGTTAATATACGTTATTATGTATTCTATAGCCGTTATAGTCATGACTAATATTTTCATTTTAGTAGGTATTGGAAAGGGAGGCAGGGCAGCAGGTATATGGGATTTTATAGTGGCCTTAAATTTACTTTTAATCTTTTATTCCATATATTATCCTATATATTTTAAATCTGAAAATGGCTTGGCAATGTTTAATCAACTAATCTACATGTTAATTATTTTAACTCCTGCTATGTTAGGGAAACTTGGCAAGACATTACAACAAACTAAAATCGTAAATATTTTAATAGAGATGAATATTAAAAAGATAAGTGGAGTTTTATTGATATTCTCAATAATAATATTTTATATATCCTTACAGATATCTAAAATTATATATTTAAGGAAGGAATTTTAGCGAGTCAAAGGATATCCTTTGACTCGCTTAAATAAATAATTGAATATTTGAATCCATAGCATCCATTAAATATTCTTCAGCTGTTACTATTTTTACTTCCTTAATCAATTCTTCCTCCTTAAATCCCATGACTTCACAGGAAAGCTTACAGGCTTTGAATTTTACTCCCTTATTGATGGCTCCCATTAAAAAATCTTTTAATTTTGGAGTTTCATTTTCTTCCATCATCTCTGTTAACATCTTTTTGCCTATTCCTGCAAAGTTCATTTTGGACAAAGGTAAATCTTCAATATGTTTTGGTGTCATATTTGCAAACATCTTTTCATAGGTAGTTTTATCTTCTTCAGATAAATTATTTGGGTCTCTTACCAATAATAATCCCCAGAAGGCAAAGAACATGGTAACATCCATATTTATCTCTTTAGCAGAATTGGCTAGTATAAGAGCAGCTAAGGCTTTATCATATTCTCCACTAAACATAAGTATATTCATCTTTTTATCCATAAAGGAACCTCCTTTACACTATTTTGAGTAGAAAGGAGGATTTCTATACTTAGAATCATAATATTCTATATTATTTCCTATCTGTTTTAATAATTCTATCATGATATTAATTTCTTCATAATCGTTGTAAAGGCCATAACTGATTCTAACGGTACCAGGTCTAAGAAGATTTTCATTATTCTTATATTTTTCTATATCTTCTTTTGATACATTGAGTAATTTTTGAATATAGGGCTGAGCACAAAAACATCCATTTCTTACTCCAATGCCTCCTTCTAAAGAGAGGATTGTTGCTACAGTTCCATGGTATAAGCCATCAATATTGAAAGATATAATAGATACCTTATTTTTTACATCTTCATCATCATACAATTTAATATTTGGAATTGTTTTCATCTTTTCCAAAGTATATCTAGTTAGTTTTCTCTCGTATTCAGCGACTTTTGCTATATGAAGTTTTTTTAATGTACTAATGCTTTCAATTAATGCCACTACTCCAAGAAGGTTAGGAGTTCCTGCCTCTTCTTTTTCAGGGGGAGAAGTCCATAGTACTTCTTCGGATGTTACTAAATCAACAGTACCTCCACCTATATGGTCTGAAAAACCAGATACAAAAGTGGTCTTAGGAGCTATAAGGACTCCAGTACCAAAGGGGGCATACATTTTGTGAGCAGAAAAGGCAATATAATCTATATGGCATGGATCCTTTACAGATTTAATATCTACTGGATGATGAGGAACTAACTGAGCACCATCTACCAATATTTTACTTCCATATCTATGGGCTAGTTTTGCTATTTTATGTATTGGATTTATATAACCTGTTACATTAGAGGCGCCAGTTAGAGCTACTAATTTCACTTTTCCTTGATGCTTTTTTAAGAGGTATTCTAGATGGTCTAAAGATAATCTACCCTTTGCATCTACTTCAACATAATCTACATTGTATCTATATCTCCAAGGCAAATCGTTAGAATGGTGCTCCATATAAGTTGAAAGGACTACTCCATCTTTTATTTCATCCATTAGTCTATAAGAGAGTTTGTTTATTGCTTCTGTTGTATTTTTCACAAATATTGCTGTATAATAATTAGGGTCAGCATTTACAAAATCCATTACAATATTTCTTGCATTATCATAGAAATGGGAAGATACAATGGACTTATATCCTGTTCCTCTGTGTACGGAAGAATAATAGGGGGAAAAATTATTTATTCCGTGAAGAACAGAGAAAAAAGGTGGAGTAGTGGCGGCATTGTCAAAATTTATATAAGGAACTTTGTTGCCATTAAACAATGGAACTAAAGTATTTATGCCATAAACTAACTTTTTATACATAAAATCACCTATATTATTAATGATATTACCATTATATTTTAATAAAACAAAAAAGTTCCAATTATTAATTAAAACATACAGTAAATTTATGATACAATATGTATAGTAATTCTAGTTAATAGGAGGAAGTATATGAAAAATAAATCAAGTGTATATGCAGATTTTTCATTATTAATAGTTGCAATTATATGGGGAAGCGGATTTGTTGTTACAAAAAACTCATTGGATTATATTACACCCTACTATCTACTAGCCTATAGATTTATAATTTCTTTTTTACTGATGAGTATAGTTTTTTTCAATAGATTGAAAAAGGCTAAACTTAAAGATTGGAAGGCAGGACTATTAATAGGTATTTTTTTATTTGGTGGATTTGCTACTCAAACTGTAGGGCTTAAATATACAACTGTTGGGAAACAAGCCTTTATTACTGCTAGCAACGTTGTTATGGTACCATTTATATATTGGGGGATTAGCAAAAAGAAACCAGATATATATGAGGTAATAGCAGTAATTCTTTGTTTCACTGGTATAGGAATATTGAGTTTCGAAAGTAATTTAAGATTTGGATATGGAGAGTTTTTAACCTTCGTTTGTGCAATATTTTTTGCCTTCCATATAGCAACTATTGGTTATTTTTCGAAAGAACATGACCCAATTGTCCTATCTGTGATTCAAATTTTAGTCGCAGGTATATTTTCTACCATATTTGCATTAACATTAGAGCCTAAGATGGGGAAGATGTCAAATGAAACCATTTATTCAATATTATATCTGGCAATATTTAGCACCTTGATAGCTTTTTTAGTTCAAAACATTGCCCAAAAATATACTACATCTACCCATGCTGCTATAATATTAAGTTTAGAAGCTGTATTTGGAGGTATAATGTCCTTAATATTTTTAAAAGAACCCTTCACAATTAGATTTTTGATAGGATGTATTTCCATATTGGTGTCCATTATAACTACTGAAACTAAATGGAGCTTTTTGAGAAAAAAAGTTAATGATAACAATAATTCTAGCAAAACCCATAAGGTTTAGGTGATAATATGAGAAAGCATAAAGAAATTGTGATTGCTTCTTTGGTAGTAGGTTTATCTTCTCTTTTATATATCGATTTCTATGTTAAAAATTTTAAATTTTCCTTTGCAGGTGTTATGTTTCCATTATTGCTATTTATGTATAATGAATTTAATCCCATATTATTTGGGGTTTTGTCAGGTTCTTCACTAGTGTTATTTAGAGGAATATTTTATGGAATTATACAAGGACCTTTTGTCGAAACCATTCTTTATTCTATGCCAGAAAACATCTTTTATATAGTTTATGGTTTATTGTTTTATGGCATTAAGAGAAAGTTTCAACCTATTACTCATAATAAAATGTTTATTATCGCCGCTTTAAGCGATACTTTTTCCAATATAATAGAAGTATATATTAGAATAGGGAGAAATTTGTTTACTACGGATTATGGAATGATAAAAATATTATTATTAGTAGGGTTATTGAGAGCTGGGTTAGTATGGTTGATGATAACAGGATACAAATACTATAAATTATTATTGATAAAAGAAGAACATGATAAAAGATATAGAAATCTATTAAGATTAACATCTCAATTAAAAACGGAAGTCTATTGGATGGAAAAGAACATGGCTCATATTGAGAAGGTAATGTCCAATGCCTATGAGTTATTTTCTAATATTAATGAAAATATAAATAGAGAAAATTGGAGTGATGTGGCTTTAGAAATAGCTAAGGACGTCCATGAAATAAAAAAGGAATATGGATTGGTCGTAATGGGCATAGAAGAAATAATGGAAAATAGGTTAGATAATACAGGCATGTATTTTTCAGAACTTATGATTATATTAAAGGAGACATTGGAAAGGGATATAAAAAAACAAAATAAGAATATTTCCATAGAATATAAGACAGGAAAAAACTTTTATACAGAAAAACATTATTACCTAATGTCCATATTGAGAAATATTGTAATGAATGCCATAGATTCAATTGAAAACGAGGGAAATATTGTCCTAACTCATACTATTGAAAATAATAATCATCAATTTACTATTATAGATAATGGATGTGGAATTGATGATGAAGATTTGCCCCATATTTTTTCCCCAGGATATTCTACTAAAATTGATTATAATACAGGACAAATTAATAGGGGACTAGGTCTTACTCTTATAGAAAAACTTCTTCAAGTTCAATTAAAAGGTAGTATACATGTAAAATCAAAAGTTGGACAAGGAAGTACTTTTACCATATCTATTCCAGTGAGAGAATTGGAGGGTATTAATGAATGAAATTTTTTATATTAGACGATGACATTAATGTCATTCGTATTTTAAAGAAGATAATTGATGACAAAGAATTGGGAACAATAATAGGGGAAGAAAGGGATGGGAAAAAAGGAATAGCTAGGATTAGAACCACTATTCCAGATATTGTTTTAATTGATTTATTGATGCCAGGAATAGATGGGTTAAGGGTTGTCAAGCAACTAAAGGAGGAGTACCCTAATATTGAATTTATAATGATATCTCAAGTTTCCTCAAAAAATATGGTTGAAAAAGCTTATAGGTATGGTGTAGAATACTATATATATAAACCAATAAACGCTATAGAAGTTGAAATGATAATTAGAAAGGTAATAGAACGGATTGAAATAAATAGAACTATTTTAAAGATGCAACAGATATTTAACAATAAACCAGAAAAAGAAATAGTGAGATTAGAGGGAGTTTGTGAACAATGTATCAACAATGTATTAGTGGAATTGGGAATTATTAGTGAAAAAGGTAGCGAAGAAATAATAAAAGTAGTTAAATATGTGATGAAAAAGGGTATAAACTTAAATAATGTAACTATCCGAGAACTTTGTAGTTATTTTACAGACAATCCAAAATCTATGGAGCAAAGGATGAGAAGAGCTATTAGTATAGCCATGACAAATATTGCAAATTTAGGCATTGAAGACTATATGAATGAAACATTTATTCAGTACTCTAATAGCCTATTTAATTTTGAACAGGTGCGTAGGGAAATGGAATATATAAGAGGTAAGTTGGATAGAGGGGGTTCCACTAATATTAAAAAATTTTTAGTAGGGTTGATATCATTTTGTGAATATTTGGACAATTAAAAATTTTCAGAAAACTTTTCTATGTTTTTTGTAGTTTCTTGAAGTTCATATTATATACTTCTAATAAAAATATTAAGGAGGTATATGTATGGGCTTTTTTATTAGACTCAATGACATTGTTAATAACTTTGTTTGGGGTCCTATAATGTTAATCTTATTAGTAGGAACTGGAGTTTACTTAACTGTTCGGACTAATTTTATGTCTTTAACAAAACTTGGCTATATTTTAAAAAACACATTATTGAAGATGTTTGATAAAGAAACTACTGGAGAGGGAGAAATTACAGCTTTTCAAGCTGTTGCAACTGCTTTAGCTGCTACAGTAGGTACAGGAAATATTGCTGGAGTTGCTACAGCAATAGCTATAGGGGGCCCGGGAGCAATATTTTGGATGTGGCTTTCCGCTCTATTTGGAATGGCAACAAAATTTGCTGAGGTTGTTCTTAGTATAGAGTATAGGGAGAGAACAGAAGATGGAAGATTTGTCGGTGGGCCAATGTATTATATTGCCAATGGTCTTAATGCAAATTGGTTAGCCTATATTTTTGCAATATTTGCAGCTATGGCAGCCTTTGGTATAGGAAATATGGTTCAATCTAACTCCGTTGCAGCTTCTCTTGAGGTGACTTTTGGAGTTAATAAATGGATTACAGGTATTGTTTTAGCAGTATTGGCTGCTTTGGTTATGTTTGGTGGACTTAAAAGAATTGCTACTGTAACTGAAATGTTAGTTCCATTTATGGCTGGATTTTATATTTTAGGTGGAATAGTAATATTGATTATAAATATATCAAGTATTCCAGCAGCTTTTGGATTAATATTTAGAAGTGCTTTTTCAGGTTCTGCTGCAGTAGGAGGATTTGTAGGCTCTACAATGGCTTTAGCTGCTAGAATGGGTGTAGCTCGCGGAGTATTTTCCAACGAAGCAGGTCTTGGTAGTGCTCCAATAGCCCATGCAGCAGCAACTACAGATCATCCTGTACGTCAAGGATTATGGGGAGTTTTTGAAGTGTTTATGGATACTTTAATTATCTGTACCATAACAGCATTGGCAATTATAGTAACTGGTGTATGGAATACTGGTGAAACGGGGGCAGCACTTACTACAATGGCATTTAACACATCTATCCCAACAATTGGAGGCTATATCGTTTCAATTGGAATATTATTATTTGCTTTTTCTACCTTATTAAGCTGGTCTTACTATGGAGAGCGTTCTGCAGAGTTCATACTTGGACCTAAAGTCATTACTCCCTATAGAATCATATGGATCCCTTTTATTGTTATAGGTGCAGTAGGTGGACTTGAAACCCTTTGGGAGATTGCAGATACATTAAATGGTTTAATGGCTATTCCAAACTTAATAGGTATTTTAGGATTAAGTGGAGTAGTTATTAAGCTTACTAGAGATTTCTTTGGAACAAAATATATTGAAGAATTGGGTTATGTAACTGAAAAAGAATAATAATCTAAACAAAAATAAAGCCCTAGGGCTTTATTTTTGTTCTTTATCTTTTCGATATTTGCTCATAACCTCAGCAAATATATCCGCAGTACAAGGAGGAGTATAGGTAATTGAATTAGCGCCAGCTTCTATTGTTGCTAGGATACTATTATCAGTTGGGCCTCCTGTAGCAATAATAGGCAGTTCTTTACCATATTCATCACGAATTTTTTTAACTATCTGGGCAGTTTTAGCACCACCAGATATATTCAAAATCCGAGCACCAGCATCTAATTTTGCTTTATAGTCATCGTATTCCGTTACAACTGTTGCAATAATAGGAATATCAATTCTATTGTACATTTTACTGATAACTTCAGGGGCTGTAGGGGCATTAATTACTACTCCATAAGCCCCCATTAGTTCTGCTTGAAGGGCAATATCTACAGATCTTTTACCTGTAGTAAGGCCACCCCCCACTCCTGCAAAAACTGGAACAGGAGCAACCTCTAAAATGGCTTGAGTAATAGAAAGCTGTGGAGTAAAGGGATAAACAGCAATTATGGAATTGGCATTTGTATTTTTAATTATAGCTACATCGGTAGAAAACAATAAAGATTTAATTCTAGTACCCAATATTTTGATACCACTAGCTTTATATATTACAGACGGAACTTCTATGATTCTAGACCTTAGTTGGGACTTTACCTCAGGAATGTATTTTTCTTTTTCCATTTTTTAACCTCCTATTCATAAGAAACTAGAGAAATATTTAATCGTATATTTATACCCTGGAAATATGGAAACAAATCAAATATAAGTTAAATAAAAACAAATACTTCGAAACCTTTAATAAGTAGTATAACTATAGTATAATGATATTATTATATATAACATCAAAGGGGGCTTAATATATGCGAGGATTAGAAATACTAAATGCCCTATGGGAAACTTTAAGAAGTATTTTACCATTGACGGCTATTCTTATGTTTTTTCAGCTAATAATATTGAAAAAACCAATTGAAAATGTTAAGGAATTTGGTATTGGATTTTTACTTAGTGTACTTGGATTACACTTTTTTCTAAAAGGGGTTTCTATGAGCCTTTTTCCTTTAGGAGATTCAGTAGGTAGTAATCTGGTGGTTTTAGAAAAAAAATGGCTTATAGTAATTGTGGCCTTTATTATAGGATATTTTGGGACTTTAGTAGAACCAGCTTTGAAGGCTTTAGCTTTAGAAGTAGAAGAAATATCTATAGGAGCAATACCTCATAGAGTATTGATACACGCTGTTGCCATTGGATTTGGAACTGGAATGGGAATTGGTATATATAAGATATTAAATGGAATATCCTATATGAAGATTATTATACCCCTACTTGGATTAATAATTGGACTGTCCTTTTTTGCACCAGAAGAATTCGTATCTATTGCCATGGATTCAGCTAGTGCAACTACTGGACCTGTAAATATACCCCTTAATATGGCCTTGGCAATAGGGCTTGCTAAAATAGTTGAAAGTGCAGACCCACTTTTATCTGGATTTGGAATTGTTGGACTTACTTCCATAGGGGCAATGATTTCGGTATTAACATTGGGTATATTAACTAAGATATAGGGAGGGATATTTATGGATGAAGTTAAATGTATAGTTGCTATTGTTGAAAGAGGAAAAGCAGACAAGATAGTTGATAAAGCAAAAAAATCAGGGGCTAAAGGAGCTACCATTATATATGGAAGAGGTACAGGAGAAAGTGAAGTAATGAAATTCTTAAATATACATATTGAAGCTTCAAAGGAGATTATTATCGTATTAAGTGAAGAAGACAAATATAAACCTATATATGATACAATAATTGAAGCGGGAAGGCTTAAAGAACCTGGAACAGGTATTATATTTACTTTACCTGTATATAACTTAGTTGGGTTGCATCATAGAAGAGAGTTTGAAAAATAGAGAAAAGCTTAGCTAAGATAGATTCTTGAAAGGATGAGATATATGTTTAAATGGAAAGAAGATTTTAGCGTGAATATAAATGATATAGATGAACAACATAAAGAGTTATTCAGAATAGGTAATTACCTTTATGAAATTGTTTCTATTAAAGATGGCATAGATAGATATGATGAAATACTTGAAGGCCGACACAAATTGATGGATTATGCAGTTTACCATTTTAGCTTTGAAGAAAAAATGATGAAAGATAATGGATACCCTAAACTTCAGCAACATAAAAGACAACATGATTCCTTTATTTCGAAAGTAAAATCCATAGATGAAGAAGAAATAGACGAAAGGCAGAAGAAAATAGGAATGGATTTAATCATATTTGTTGCAAACTGGATAGAGAATCATATATTAAAAACGGATATGGAATATAAGGAATTTCTAAATAATAAGGGAATATATTAATCTATGATGAAAAAAACCTCCCTATATGTTAACATATTATATGTGACATAATATACAGGAGGTTTTTTTATGGGGTAAATGATAAATTATTTGCAGAAGGGAAAGTAGGAAAAGTTTTATTAAAGTTTTCAATACCAGCTATAATCTCCCTGTTAGTGGCAGAGTTATATAATATGGTGGATACCATATTTGTAGGTAGGGTTATTGGAGGTAATGGAATAGGGGCTTTAGTAGTAGTTTTTCCCATTCAAAGGATAGTAGCAGCTATTAGTATGATGTTAGCTATAGGTTCGTCCACTTCTGTAGCTAGAAAAAATGGAGAAAAGAATAAAAAGGCTATTATTAATGTTATAAAAAATGGTATAACATTAGCTTTTGTAATAATAATACCTTTAATGGTTTTCACATATTTATTTAGGGATAATATATTGACCATGTTAGGAGCTAGTGAAAATATATTACCTTATGCTCATGATTACCTATCTATTATTATATTTGGTAGTTTATTTATATGTTTGACTACTGTAATGAACTATATAATGATGTCCTTAGGAAATAGGAAGGTAACATTAATAAGTACAACCTTAGGAGCTACACTAAATATTATTATTGATTATATTTTGGTTGTAGGCTTATCCTATGGAGTGAAAGGAGCAGCAATTGCAACTGTAGTTTCACAATTTATAGCATTTTTATATTCTGCATGCAAATTTAAGAAGATAAAAGATACTTTTAACTTATCCCTAGGATTTCAATTGAAAAAAGAAATAGGCCTAGGAATAATAGGAGTAGGTTTTTCAGCTTTTATTGTAGAAGCAGAAGACGGTATACTCCTTGCTATACTCAACAATCTATTACTAAACCATGTAGGAGATACAGGAGTAATTATACTAGGGGTTATATCAAAAGTGTCCATGTTTATGTTTATTACTATGCTGGGCATCAGTTCAGCCATGCAACCTATAGCAGCCTATAATTTAGGGGCTAAAAGCTATAAAAGATTAAAAAAAGTGGTTAAAGAAACTATGATTTTTGCCTTAATTACTTCAACGGTTTTATGGCTAATTGCCATAACTTTTTCTAAAGCGATAATTTCATTATTTGTAAAAGAACCCTACTTAGTTGTGGAATCCGCTAAGGCTTTTAGGGTCATGGTAACAGTATTTCCATTACTAAGCATTTATTATGTAACCATATATTATTATCAATCCTTAGGAAGAGCTAAAACATCATTTTTAGTATCTATATTTAGACAGATAATAGTAATGTTACCTGTATCTTTAATATTAGTTAAAATACTTGATTTAGGTGCATTAGGAGTTTGGTTGTCCTATCCTATAGCAGATTTAATATCAAGTGTATCTTCAATATTTTTAATGAAGAAAGCATTTGGGAATTTAGATGTTAAGGTAGAGGAAAATAAACAAAAACGTTTAAAAAAGCAATTACATTATGAAACTATGTAAAAACATTATCCAGACTAGAAAATGTCAATAGGTGACTTCTAGGTCTGGATTATTTTTTACAAAAATATAAAAAGTATTGAATAAGTGTGATTTAAGTGTTATTATATAAATAGATACACTTAGGCAAATAAGCATAACTGTATCCATACATAATCTAGTTTATAAGGGGGGTCTATATTATGGAAAAGAATAATTTGAAATTATTAGTAAGATATGCAGTACTCATAGCTTTAACAACTATAATGACCATGGTTATCCATATACCTACTGTTGGCACAGAAGGGTATTTAAATTTAGGGGATATGGTTGTGTTTTTAGCAGCTCTAACTTTAGGTAAGAAGGGTGGATTTATTGTAGGCGGATTTGGTTCAGCTATGGCGGATTTATTGCTAGGATATACTCATTATGCACCTATTACATTTATAGTGAAAGGATTAGAAGGATATATAGCAGGAAGCTTATTGGAAACAAAGGTAGGAAAAGAAAAACCAATAATTGCTACATCAATAGGGGGAATATTTATGGCTTTTGGATATTTTATCCCAGAGATATTTATGTATGGTAAAGGAGCTATAGCCTCTATTCCAGGAAATATTATGCAAGGATTGTTAGGAGCAATAACCTCTGTAGTACTATATACAGCATTAAAAAGAACTAATGCATTTAATTAAAAAGTAGCGGTGAATTTCCGCTACTTTTATTATTTAAAAAGCCCAGTTACCATTTTCAAATATTTGAACCTTTTCTCCATCTTTAGTTTCTCCAACAATATTTAAATCCTTTGAACCAACCATAAAATCCACATGAGTCAAAGAATCGTTAACTCCTGCCTTTTCTAACTCTTCATCAGTCATATTTTCTCCACCTTTGAGATTAGTTGGATAAGCCTTACCTAAGGCAAAATGACAAGAAGCATTTTCATCAAACAATGTATTCAAGAATATAGTATTAGATTGGGATATTGGAGAATTATAAGGTACCAAAGCTACTTCCCCTAAGTGTTGAGCACCTTCATCTAAAGCAAATAGGTCCTTTAAAATTTCGTAGCCTTTCTCAGCTTCAAAATCCACTACTTTTCCATCTTTAAAAGTTAATTTGAAATTATCGATTAAATTTCCACCATAGTTCAATGGTTTTGTACTATGGACTACTCCATTAACACCAGTTTTCAATGGCATTGTAAAGACTTCTTCCGTTGGCATATTAGCTACAAAGAAAACTCCTTTTGAGTTTTTGCCTCCTCCACCAGCCCATATATGGCCTTCTGGTAGTTGAACTTCTAAATCTGTACCATTGCAAGATTTGTAATATAGTTTTTCAAACTTCTTTTCGTTTAAAAACTTAACCTTAGCTTCAAGATTTTTAAGATGGTCTTCCCAAGCTTTAACTGGGTCTTCCAAATCCATACGAGTAGCTTTAAATATTGCTTCCCAAAGTTTTTCCATAGCTTCTTCTTCTGTAACATCAGGGAAAACCTTTTTGGCCCAGCCTTTAGTTGGAATAGAAACTACACACCAAGAATTTATATCGTTCATTGTATATTTCATAAATCCCTTTAAAGCCATAGAGGAAGATTTATTGTGAGCAGCAATTTTTTTAGAATCTATTTCTTTAAGTAATTCTGGGTCTTCTGAATATATGGACAAAAAACCTGCTCCATCTTCTGCAAATTCTTCTAAACCATTGGCATACCATTTAGGAAAGTTTTCAAACACTTCCATAGGGGCATTTTCATATTTCATCTTAGTTAGAGCTTCATCATTCCAGTTAACATGGACTTGTTTAGCTCCAATTTCATAGGCATGTTTAGCTACTAGTCGAACAAATTCAGCTCCTTCAACGGGAGCGTTAATTACCAATGGTTGCCCCTTTTGAAGATTAATACCTACTTCCACGCAAAGCCTTGCATATTGTTCTAATGTTTCATTAAAGTTTTTCATATTATCACCTTCCAATATGTGTATTATTTATAGTTTATATGATTTGTTAATAGATGTAAATAAAATTTACAGATATTAACTAAGTATTAGACGATTATTGTATAATAATTTGATAAATTTTACATAAATTATGGGAAAAAGAAGGGTTAATGGAAATTATGTAGAATTAATATTAGTATAAAGTATTATTATTACAGATAGAAGTTGAATTAACATTAATCTGCTATTATTAAAAGGTTTAAATTGGAGGTAATTTGATGAAGGAAACTGTAACTTTCCAATCCATAGATAAAAAGGATGAAATCGTACTACCTATTCATTATAACCATATGATCCAAGCAATGATATACAGCCAATTGGATGAAGAAGTAGCAGAATTTTTACACGAAGAAGGGTTTCGGAAAGAAAAGAGAACCTATAAGTTGTTTACATTTTCAAGATTACTAGGTAGATTTAATTTGGATAAACAAAGAGAACAAATAAAATTTAATGGCCCTGTGAAATTAATTATTTCTTCATCTTATAGTGAGTTTAGTAATTCAATAGGAAACAGTTTATTATCTGCTAAAACCATTAGACTTGGAAATAATAGGTTAGAAGCAAAAGAGTTGGCAGTTGAAAGGGAAACTGTGAATAAAGATGAGATAATAATCGAAACTTTGTCCCCTATAACTACTTATAGCACTTTATTAAGAAAGGATGGAAAAAGGTTTACATATTACTTTAGCCCTGAGGAAAGAGAATTTTCTGAAATAATAAGTAATAATCTAAAAAATAAATATAAGGCTTTTTATCTAAAAGATGCACCAGATGAAGATGTAAGCATACAACCTATAGGGTATGCTAAGCTATCCATTCTTAAGTACAAAGGTTTTATAATAAAAGGCTATATGGGAAAGTTTCGTATGAAGGGACCTATTCCCTTATTGCAAATGGGGGTGGAAGCAGGGATAGGAAGTAAAAACAGTCAAGGTTTGGGATGTGTAAAAATAATTTAAGAGGGGGGTGAGAAGATGTTAGAGGGAGTAATACAAGCAGGGGATGCATTACTAAAATCCGATGATTTAATCTCAAATTTTATTCTTGAATTACAACCTGAAAGAAGAAATAAGCAGCTAAATGTTCTAAAATTTAAATTTGATACAAATAATGGGAGTATGGAAATAGACGTAAGTGAAGAGATGGACAATAGAACAGCTGAAAAGTATAGATATGTTGGTTCTGCAGATGGACCTAATTCTCCCCAGTGGTATGCATCTAGTACATCTAGTAATTACCATCTTACAGAAACTTTTTATAATTTAACTAATATTGACTTTGGTAAAGACTTAAATTTAAAAATAAAGCAAATTTTTGAGAATTTTTATGTAGATTTTGGAGAGAAATTGAGACCTAAGTATAGATACGCTATAGATCTGAATAAATTAGGAATTATTGATACAACAATGGACGAATTATTGCAGAAGATTAAAGATGATGTGGAAAACGAAAAAGACTTAGGCAAAAAATTATTGGATAAAATTAAGAATGAGTTTGAAAATTACCTTAATGAGAAGATGAATATTAGTCCTAGAGATATAGGTCTTTATACTATATTTGTCAATGAAGAACCCTTAGCCAACATTAAAAAATATGAAAACATGGTAGTTGAAGCAAAAAAATCCAAAACAAAAAAGTCAAAATCAAAAAATAGAGGAATCTGTAATATTTGTGGAACTAACGAAAATGTCTCCTCAGATATGACTAAAATGAAAATAAAATATTATACAACAAATCAAGTAATATTTGCCAGCAATGTTGATAAGAAAAATTATAATAAAAATATGCAAATGTGCGCCGATTGCATGTTTAAATATCTTGCAGGAGAAAACTATATTTTAAATAATATGAGAACAAAACTTGCAACCTTTGATGTTTATATTATTCCACAGTTTATATATGGGGAACCATTAGATGAAGAGGAATTAAATATAGCAGCAAAGGAAATTATGAACTCTTTTAATACTGTTAAATCAGCAGAGGGAATAGAAAAGTTTAGAAATGAAATAGCAGGTTCTTTAGAATTAAGGAACGAAGATAGTTATTTTCTATTAAACTTTATATTTTTTAAAAGTAGCCAACAAGCTACTAAAATCCAAAGATTAGTCAAGGATGTAAACCCATCTATATTCGAGAAGATAAGGCTAGCATCAAATAATGCTATGGCTGATTTTACTAGTATCTTAGGACATAAGTTTAGTGGGTCTATTACACTATCTACGGTTTATTACATGAACCCAGTGAGACAAAGCAAGGGAGAAGCTACAAAATATAGAGATGTTTTAGAAACATATGATGCAGTATTAACGGGAAAAAATCTTAACAAAAATCATCTAATTAATAATTTGAATCAATGCGTAAAGATAATTAGATTTGAAAAACAATCCTATAATATCAATCCTGATAAAGAAAGATTAGAATTTTTTATAATGAGGGCAAATATGTATATTAAGTTTCTTGAATATTTAGGTTGTCTAAAGGAGGGAAAGAGTTTGGATGTGTCATCATTGAATGTTAAAGATCATATAAAGAAATATATTGAAAAAGTTGGCTACGGCGAACAGGAAACGGCTATGTTTTTACTAGGCTATTTGATTGGCGAAATAGGAAATAAACAATACAAAAGACCTGGAGGAGAAGGCAATAAACCAATATTAAACAAGATCAACTTTAATGGTATAGACAAATCAAAGATAAAAAGATTGGTCAACGATGTATTCAATAAATTAAATCAAGAAAAAATCCGTAGTTTCAATGAAGTTACATTTTTTGAAATGAAAAGGCTTTTAGATTCAAATATTGATAGTTGGAACTTAAATAAAGATGAAAGCTTGTTTTATTTGTTATCCGGTTATTCCTATGCTACTACATTACCAATGTTAAAGGAGGATGGTTCAAATGACAAATAATGAAATATTATACTTGTATGATGCTAAGCTGACAAATCCTAATGGGGATCCAGATGAAGAAAATCGTCCTAGGATGGACTATGAAAGGGAAATTAATTTAGTTACAGACTTAAGATTGAAAAGATATATCAGGGATTATCTAGCTATGCAGGGTCATGATATTTTTGTTAGAAGGGTTGATGACAAACCTGTAACAGCTGATAGAAGAATAAAGGATTTAAAAGATTCCTCGGAGGATTGGATATTAGAGAATTTAACAGATGTAAGGATGTTTGGCGCTACAATGACAGTGAAGGGCGATAATAAGACATTTATAGGGCCAGTGCAATTTAACTGGGGATATTCATTGAATAAGGTTGAACTTTTAGAAGCCAGCATAACGTCTCATTTCGCATCTAGAGAAAAAACAGATCAAGGTACAATAGGTAAGGACTATAGGGTTAAATATTCTTTGATTGCATTTTCTGGAGTAGTAAGTGGGAATAGAGCAATCAAAACTCGATTAAGTGAGGAGGACCTAGCTCTATTAGATAAATCTATGGTACATGCTATTCCTAATCTAGCTACAAGGAGCAAAATAGGTCAATATCCAAGATTATATATGAGAGTAGAATATGTAGATAATGAAACTATATTAGGCGATTATAGGGACTATATTAACTTAAAAGGAGAAGTAGCTAATATTAGGGATATAAATGAATGCCTACTAGAAATAGACAATCTTGTTGAGCTGCTAGAAAACAACAAAAATAAGATAAAGAATATCTATTATTTTGAAGATGGAAATTTACGTTTAACTTTAAACGGAGATAAGGTAAACTTTGAGGAGGCTTTTAGTAATTTTTCATTAAAACAGGTAGAGTAGGGTGATGAGAGTGAAGATTATAGCTTTTGATATATACGGCAAATTTGCACATTTCAGAAAGTTTTATACAAATTCATCATCCCTAACTTATTCTGTACCACCAAGGACTACCATTGAAGGGATGATAGCTGCGCTACTAGGTTATGAAAGAGATAGTTATTATGAACTTTTAGGCGCGGACAAACTTAATATAGCTGTAAAGAAAATAGGAGCAACGAGAAAAATAATGCAATCTTTAAACTACATGAAGGCAGATAGTCCGGGCAAACTAAACTCTCCAACGGAACATACTCAAATTCCCTTTGAAATTTTAACTGGAGATAGAAATTTAAGATATAGAATTTTTCTCTATCATATAGATGATGCGATACAGGATGAAATTAAAAAAAGGACAAAAAATAATAGACCGGTTTTTCCATTATATTTTGGGTGTGCACCTTTTAGTTGTTATATAGAATATATAGATGAATATGAATGGGAATGGGCAATTAGTTCAGAATATAAAAATATTACTACAGTAATTGATACATCAAGAATTAGTAAAATAAACATAGAAAGCATGGATGGCTCTCTCATTAAGGAGAGAATGACAAGGGATTTTAGTGTTGGAAGAACTATTAAAGAAGTTTGTTCTTATATTTATGAACAAGAGGGAAGGTCATTAAACGTTATAATAGAAGGAGGGTTTTGTCGTCTTTCTAATGGTGAAAATATTATGTTTTTATAAAATGCAGGTGATAATATGAACTTTGATTCACATCCAGGAAAGCCCCTGGTACAACATTTAGTTGAAGTTAGAGACTATTCAATACACCAAGTGCCATTTGAGTATAAAAAGGCCTATGAGATGATTGCTCTATGTCATGATTTTGGCAAATATACTTCATTTTTTCAAAGGTATCTAAAAGATAATGAAAAATCCAGCCTATCAAATCACGGTTTTATTTCTGCTATATTTGGTGCTTATTTAAGCCTACTACGATTAGGGGAAGAGAGCATTCTTCCCTTAATCGTATATAATACAATAATTCATCATCATGGAAACTTAGAAAACCCATCGTCAAATTTGCCCAATAGTTTTAAAAATATATCGATAAATAATTTACCCCCAAAAATATTTGAAAAAGTTGATATAGGGTATATCCAAATCCAAGATATAAGAAATAATATAAAATCAATAAAGGAGGATATGAATTATTTAAATATTTCATTGGAATTTGAAGAGTTTATAGGCAAACAAAATGTAATAGAAGATACATTGGGGAAACTCAAAAGGTTAGAATTATTGTCAAAGCGAAATTTAAAATCTGAAAAAAACTATTTTATACATCAATTATTATATTCATTCCTTATTTCTGCAGATAAAATTAGTGCTTCTAATACTCCCATATTTGGAGAAAAGTATGTTGAATTTGAAGAAATGGAAAAGGCGAGGATAGATAAGTTTGGCAAACCTAGGAATTTAATAGATAGTATGAGAACAGAAATATTTACAAATGTAATAGATACTATTGAAAAAGAGTATAAGAACGGGAAAATATTTTCAATAACAGCTCCAACAGGTACAGGGAAGACTATGACTGGCTTTTTTGCAGCATTAAAACTTAAGAAGCTGATTGGTGGAGATAGAAAAATTATATATTCACTACCATTTACATCTATAATTGAACAAAATTATGATGCAATATATGGATTATTTAACATTATAGAAGATTTTCAAAAAAATTTTAGTAGCTATATAATTAAACACCATAATCTTTCTACAGTAGAGTATGAAAGTGAGTATAGGGATTATTCCAAAACAGAGGCTGAACTTCTAATTGAAAATTGGTCTAGTGGCGTTATAATTACGACTTTTGTTCAGCTCTTAGAGACTCTAGTAGGTTCAAGAAATAGGATGCTTAAAAAATTTAGCTCAATTAGAAGTTCAATTATTATATTAGATGAAGTTCAAGCCATAGATATAAAATATTTTGAATTAGTAGATTATATATTGAAAAAAGCTTGTGAATATTTAGATGTGAGAATAATTGTTATGACAGCTACAAAACCAATAATTTTAACAGAGGCTATAGAATTATTAGAAAACAATAATTTATATTTTGAACAATTTAATAGAACTAAGCTTATGCCCAATGTAGAGTATAAGACTTTAAACGAATTCATAGATGATTTTACCGATGAATTAGAAGAAAAGTCATATATGATTGTTTGTAATACTATCAAACAGTCCTTAAAGATCTATGAAGAGCTAAAAACTTTAGATAGAGATGTGTATTATTTATCAACTAATATTTTACCTATACATCGCCGACAACGAATTGAAGAAATAAAAGATAGGTTGTTTGAAGGAGATAAGATAATTCTAGTATCTACACAAGTAGTTGAAGCAGGTGTAGATTTAGATTTTGATGTAGTAGTTAGAGATATGGGGCCTATTGATTCTATTATTCAGTGTGCAGGTAGATGTAATAGAAATAACAAGAACGAAATAGGAGAGGTATATGTATATTCTATTATTGATGATACAGGAAGATCTTATGGAAGCTATGTATATGGCCACACCTTAATGGATATTACTAGGAGTTTACTTAAAAAGGAAGAAACAATTTATGAAAAAGATTATTACGAGTTAATTAATAAATATTTTAAAAAAATAAAAGAAAACAAATCTCAGCAGATATCGAGAAACTATATTGAATCTATTGAAAAGCTTGATTTCTCAGATGGAGAGTATCCTTTAGCCAAATTTTCTTTAATTCAAAACAATCCTGGATATATTGATGTTTTCTTCATATATGATGATGTGGCAGAGTTAACTTATGAAAAGTATAGAGCATTATCATCTATTAAAAACTATAAGGAAAAAAGGGAAAAATATTTAGATATACAAAAGAACATAAAGGATTATACAATATCTGTACCTGCAAAATATTTTAGGACATTCACTTCGGATAGTGGAATGATTTTTTTACCCAGAGAAGGTATTGATCAATTTTATAATTTTGAAACAGGGTTCATAAGAGAAGATGATAATGAATGTATAATCTTTTAGGGGGGATTTTTTGAATGATTTAACAATAAATGGGACTTTAGTTTGGTACTATTTTATATGTAAAAGGGAAGTATGGCTTATGGCCCATAATATAATTCCAGATCAGGATGATCCAAATATAGATTTAGGAAGATTTATACATGAAAATTCGTATTCTAGAGAGAAAAAGGAATTATCTCTAGGGAATGTTAAATTAGATATTCTCAACAAAAGGGAAGGAAGATTACTGATCGGAGAAGTTAAAAAGAGTTCGAAGTATTTAGAAAGTGCAAAGATGCAATTGAGTTATTATTTGTTAGAACTTAAAAGGCATGGCTTAGAAGGAACTGGTATTTTGATGTTTCCTAAGGAAAGAAAACGAATAGAAATTAAATTAGATGACGAATTAATAGAAAAATTAGAAGAGATAGAGAGGGATATTTTGAGAATCTGCTATGAGCCTTTTCCTCAGAAACCTAAGAAGATAAATTTTTGCAATAAATGTGGATATAGGGAGTTTTGCTGGGCATAGAAAGGAGGTAGACGCTATCAAAAAAAATGTATACATTTTTAATGATGGAGAACTAAGAAGAAAAGATAATACCTTTTATTTTAAAACGGAACAGGGTAAAAAATATTTACCAATAGAAGATTTAAAAGAAATATATGTTTTTGGCGAAGTTACTGTGAGTAAAAAATTTTTAGAGTATGTATCACAGAAAGAAATATTAATTCACTTTTTCAATTATTATGGATATTACGTGGGAACATATTATCCCAGAGAACATTTAAATTCTGGGTATATGATATTAAAACAAGCTGAACATTATTTATGTGAAGAGAAAAGATTAGTACTAGCAAGGAAATTTGTTGAGGGGAGTGCCAAAAATATTTTCAATGTTGTTAGATATTACAAAAATAGAGGAAAAGGTTTAGATGATATAGAAGATCAAATATTGAATTTTAGTAAAACTATTGAGCAATGCAGCAGTACTCCAGAATTAATGGGTATAGAAGGAAATATTCGTGATATATATTACCAAAGTTTTGATGAGATAATAGATAATGATGATTTTATATTTGACAAAAGGACAAGAAGACCGCCTAAAAATCACCTCAATGCCCTTATAAGCTTTGGTAACTCAATGCTCTACGTTCTTATATTATCGGAAATATATAAGACTCACTTAGATCCAAGGATAGGTTTTCTTCATTCCACTAACTTTAGAAGATTTACATTAAATTTAGATGTAGCAGAAATATTTAAACCAATTATAGTAGACCGAGTTATTTTTACTTTAATAGGAAGAAATATGATTAATATTGAAGATTTTGATGAGGACATGGAAGGAGTTTTACTTAAAGAAAAAGGTAGAAAAATTTTTGTGGAAGAATTTGACAAAAAGTTAAAAAGCACTATTAAGCACAGGGATCTAGGAAGAAATGTATCATATAATAGATTAATACGAATGGAATTATATAAATTGCAGAAACATCTAATGGCTGAAAAGGATTATTTTCCTTATGTATCACGCTGGTAGGTGAAGAGATGTTTGTTATATTAGTATATGATATTGAACAAAAGCGTGTAGGTAAAGTTCTTAAAACATGCAGAAAATATTTATACTGGGTGCAAAACTCTGTTTTCGAAGGGGAAATATCAGAGGCTAATTTAATTAAATTAAAGATAGAGTTAAAAGGAATAATCGACAAAGATAAGGATTCGGTAATTATATATAGTTTTAGAACTACCAGGTACTCTTCTATAGAAATAATTGGGATTAAGAAAGGTGGAGAAGATACATTTTTATAAATTATCATAATTTTTGTGTCGTCGACCTACAATAGTGTAAAAACCCCTGGAGGTCGACGACAATTTTCCTTTATTACCAAATGTAGTATTGGTAAGAGATACATGGATTTTAAGGAAATAAATTTTCAATATAACTTATAGTTCCTAGGTTTGACAAGAAAAGGAAAATGTAGTATTATCAATATGTCTAGTTGTTTATAGTCTACCTATAAGGAATTGAAACCCTTTTCTACATTTACATAGTTTTCTAATGCATCAGGTTTATAGTCTACCTATAAGGAATTGAAACTGCGAAGTAACAAAAACAGGTCGTTTGAAACGTCTTGTTTATAGTCTACCTATAAGGAATTGAAACTTTGATATAGAAGATAGAAAGTGGTAAAGAAACATTGTTTATAGTCTACCTATAAGGAATTGAAACAACTATGTCCTATCAATGCACAAGTAACTTTGTTTCGTTTATAGTCTACCTATAAGGAATTGAAACCTTCTTCCCATTCTTCAAAACCTATTAAATCAATCCTGTTTATAGTCTACCTATAAGGAATTGAAACTATAGATGGTGGTTTTAGTGGTGCGAATCTGGAGAGGGTTTATAGTCTACCTATAAGGAATTGAAACCCATGTTTTTGGCAAAACCAAGTCAGTTTATGATTGCGTTTATAGTCTACCTATAAGGAATTGAAACCTGTGACAGAAACTTTAGGAGGAGTCAAAACAGATTAGTTTATAGTCTACCTATAAGGAATTGAAACATGATAAAAAAAGAAAAGCAATTGGCCATTAGGTTAGGTTTATAGTCTACCTATAAGGAATTGAAACTAATAAGAGTATAAAGTCTTAGAAATTAAGAACTAGGTTTATAGTCTACCTATAAGGAATTGAAACCAATAAACTTACTAAATCTACCTTTTTTCTTATTTGGTTTATAGTCTACCTATAAGGAATTGAAACACAAAATATATGATAGAACTAGATTTGATAACAATGAGTTTATAGTCTACCTATAAGGAATTGAAACGATTGTAGGAAAGGAAATATAATAATTGTAGATCGGGTTTATAGTCTACCTATAAGGAATTGAAACCAGCAGAACAGTATAAAGAAATTACGGGGGTCGAATAGTTTATAGTCTACCTATAAGGAATTGAAACTGGGTACAAAACCCCTAGAATTTTTTATAGAGGAAAAGTTTATAGTCTACCTATAAGGAATTGAAACTCTAATCCTTGTAATTCTATTTCTTGTAAAACTTTCGTTTATAGTCTACCTATAAGGAATTGAAACTATATATCATTTTCAGCTTGAAGTATTATTGTCCCAGTTTATAGTCTACCTATAAGGAATTGAAACATCTAAAAGTTGAGAAAAGTCAACAATACAAATAAAGTTTATAGTCTACCTATAAGGAATTGAAACAAAAAGCCCAGCCCATTAAAGAGCCGAGCCTTTTCTAGTTTATAGTCTACCTATAAGGAATTGAAACAGATATTACCATTGGGAGGATTATGAAGCTTTGATAGTTTATAGTCTACCTATAAGGAATTGAAACTCATTATACTTTCTGATGCTATAATAATTATAGTAGTTTATAGTCTACCTATAAGGAATTGAAACGATTCTGTAAATGCTCTAAGGGATATAATTGGTGATTGTTTATAGTCTACCTATAAGGAATTGAAACACCTTATCGAAACTCCACAAAGAGCAGATATTAATATGTTTATAGTCTACCTATAAGGAATTGAAACATATCTAAGTGGAGGTCGTAAAAAGAAGGTGCTATTAGGTTTATAGTCTACCTATAAGGAATTGAAACTAGACCAGTCTATTAATATAGATATAAATGACAAAAGTTTATAGTCTACCTATAAGGAATTGAAACGAAGAGAGACGGTCCGTAGTAAAATCTAAATGGAGGTTTATAGTCTACCTATAAGGAATTGAAACTATTTTATAAATTTCTACCCTTTTTATGTCTTCCTTAGTTTATAGTCTACCTATAAGGAATTGAAACAAGATAAAGTATTAATAGATGTTGAATATATAGATAGTTTATAGTCTACCTATAAGGAATTGAAACTCCTCCCATATACAGCATCTTCACTGATGCCATATAGTTTATAGTCTACCTATAAGGAATTGAAACTTGTAATAACTATAAATTATGGAAAAGGGAAAGAGAGGTTTATAGTCTACCTATAAGGAATTGAAACCAGGTTTAGAAGAAGGGAAAGCAGAAGAAATAATCACGTTTATAGTCTACCTATAAGGAATTGAAACTATTAGGTTTGATGATGGGACGCAAATATGTATAAAGTTTATAGTCTACCTATAAGGAATTGAAACTTCCTGCTCTCATGTTGACCATAGATTTTTCTTCTACGTTTATAGTCTACCTATAAGGAATTGAAACTGATTGAATTTTTCATTATATGGGGTAACGTCAATAAGTTTATAGTCTACCTATAAGGAATTGAAACGGTCAAATAGCTGCTGGGACTCCTATACTTGCAGAGCGTTTATAGTCTACCTATAAGGAATTGAAACTCGCTTAGTTTATCTAAGTATTTGAGTGTGATTGTTTGTTTATAGTCTACCTATAAGGAATTGAAACTTTCAAACTGTTGTCGAACTTCTCTGCAATCTGCTTTGTTTATAGTCTACCTATAAGGAATTGAAACAAAGATATAAGACAAGAAAAGAAAAAGACCTTTCAAGTTTATAGTCTACCTATAAGGAATTGAAACTGTAAATAGTAGAGGTAGAAAGGAGAATAAAAATGTCGTTTATAGTCTACCTATAAGGAATTGAAACTTCCTAATAATATTCTATAATTTGTCGAGGATTACTCGTTTATAGTCTACCTATAAGGAATTGAAACTAAAAAAAGAAGAAAAAAAAATACATTTGTATGGAAGTTTATAGTCTACCTATAAGGAATTGAAACAAATTTGTCATAATATATATTCTATTTCCATATCTTGTTTATAGTCTACCTATAAGGAATTGAAACCAATTTACACAATAATGAGTTAATTCCCTAAATACCTGTTTATAGTCTACCTATAAGGAATTGAAACTAAGATGTTTGAATTTCAAGAACAATTGATAATTACGTTTATAGTCTACCTATAAGGAATTGAAACAAAAATGGAACCTACTTCATTAGTAATAACTTCTGAGTTTATAGTCTACCTATAAGGAATTGAAACATGCTACCTATATATTATATATAGACCGTCCAAAGTGTTTATAGTCTACCTATAAGGAATTGAAACTAACATCAGTATAATTTATATCATAATCCCAATGTAAGTTTATAGTCTACCTATAAGGAATTGAAACTCTTTATCTAACTTTCCAAACAGGAATTCAGTTAAGTTTATAGTCTACCTATAAGGAATTGAAACAGTAAAGTAAAAAGTCAAATATCAGTTTCAAAATATGTTTATAGTCTACCTATAAGGAATTGAAACTAAAAGTTCTGATGATGGGATTACATGGGTTGAGGGGTTTATAGTCTACCTATAAGGAATTGAAACGGTATAAAGAAGGTGTTGTATTTGTCAACTGAAAACTATACCATATTTTAATCGAAAACTGGGCCAGTTGAAATAAAAAAAATTAATTACTTTTCTCTAACCACTCTTTAGTT
>NZ_PPXX01000059.1 GCF_021655075.1 Clostridium sp. Cult2 | reverse complement strand
TCTTTCTATAAACAAATTCATCTTCTTTCATATTGTTTCTAAGTCGCATAGATGCAAAAAGAGTGTTTTCATAGGCTGGCGGAAAAGGATTTCTAATCCATTCCCAATTTTCCCTATTGAAAAAATCTATTTTCTCCTTCCCCATAATTAAATTTAAACTTCTTTGGATCATGGTCTTTTTTCTCCAATAGGATGCAGGGCTTCCTAATACACTGTCATTTTTTTGAGATAGTATATTCATTAGATCCCATAATTCTATTGGATACATTTGAATAGGAGTTGCAGTAGCTAAAAGCATACTTTTAGTTTTAATAGAAATATTGAGTAAAAATTCATAGAGATTATTGGGATCTGGGCTATGCTCCTCTTTACCTTCTCCTAAATTTCTCCTTCTAGCTCTATGAGCCTCATCAACAATTACACATTCATATTCTTGTTCTAAAAGTTCTCCAATAACTTTTGATTTAGCCACAATCAATCCTTGAGAAATAATTCCTACCCTTCTTGGACACTTTTTTATACCTCTGCCTATATATTCATGACCTTCTTCATCAACCCAAAACTTACCATCCCAAACAGCAGAAGGCATATCTAAAAGTGAATTCATTTCATCTTGCCATTGCCAAATAAGTGTCTTTGGTACTATTATGAGTATTGGCTTGTCTCCATATAATGCCATTAGTTGTGCTGCCATAGCCAATTGTATAGTCTTGCCTAATCCAACCTGATCTGCAAGTATATACCTTGCACCATAGGACTTTTTGTGATCGTGAAAAACCCTATCTACAAAATATTTCTGATGTTCCCAAAGTCCTAGTTGCTCCCTATATACTGGAGATTCTACAGCCACGACCGCTGGTTCTGGTTCTTTTTCCTTCCAATCTTCTACATTTTCTATAACTTCTCTTTCTGAAATTCTTTTTATATCCTCAATTATGAATTCAGAAAGAGGGATAGCAGTTTCATCATTCCAAAGAGAATCAAATTCTTCTTGAACCCATTCTATAGCTTCTTCTGAACTATCTTCCCATACTAGCTCATAGTTTAATTTCCATCCAGATAGGGATTCATTAGCACTGCCTAAAAAAGATGTTTTTGTGCCATCCTTGAAGGTTATAACCCCTGCTTTACCATGAATAAGCCCAAACTTTTCATTTGGTAATACTCTTACTTCCATCTTGCCACTTGATAGCAATTCATATAATTTTGCAAACCTATCATGTCCATTTGCTATCTTTTCTGGTTCAGACTTACACCATTCTCTTCTCAAGGCATT
This sequence comes from Clostridium sp. Cult2, assembly GCF_021655075.1. Classification (GTDB taxonomy): domain Bacteria; phylum Bacillota; class Clostridia; order Tissierellales; family Tepidimicrobiaceae; genus Schnuerera. The sequence goes on along the minus strand of NZ_PPXX01000059.1, from coordinate 42,090 downwards.
ATTTGCAGCTTTTGCAGTTTTCACATCTCTAATATCTAAATCCGAATTACAAACTACTCTTATTTTCCCTTCGATATCATCTACATACTCCCCTGCAATCTCTAATATAGACGAATTAAAGTATCCAGCAATTCTATCATAACTCCTTGCATTTTTTAACTTTTTGTTAAAGAGAGAGTCGGATAATGACTCTCTCCTAGATGAATATCTTTTAATCAAAAGACCACCCCTTATACACCATCATTTCTTAGTGCTTCTCTTAAAACTTTTGCATAATAACCTGTGTTTTCCCAGTGTTCCATATGGGGTATGTTTTCTACCCTTGATATAAAATCTAATATTTCTATCATTCTAGATTTTAATGACCAATATTTATTGTCTTCTTGATAGATATTCTTTAAATAACTTATTCCCACTGAGGTTTTGCCTTCTTTTATACTATCATTTATAGCTACAAGTAAATGGCGAGTTAGAGTACTACCAAATTCTTCTCCACCTATATTACTTCTTCTAAATTCCTCTGCAGTTTTAAATCTAGTTTCATTGGCTTTTGTGGATTTAAACATATCTTTGTAATCTTTTACTCCAAATCCACGGGCTAGTTCTTGATAAGCACCATTTTCATATATATTGTTCATTTCCAGCTCTAATCCTCTTATAAAAAACCTTTCAGAGGCTTCTAAATCCCTCCAAATAAATTTATCAAATCCATCTGGTATTAAATAATCATAGGCTATTTTTTGTGCCTTTTTAATTAGTGCTTCTATTGGATTTTCTTCTTTACTATCTCTTCCCTGTCTTAACCAATAGTCTACATCTATTCCAGCAATTTCACTATAGGAGGTAATAGCCTTAAGGGCAGCTGCATAGGAAGCTAGTATAAAATCTGCATCATTAAAATCTGGATCCTCTTTATCATTTAAATCCTTCATACTATCTATCATGGATTCTACTTCATATTCTATTTCATCATAAAGTTCATCTGGAAAAATTACATCATCATCTAATTGTTTTTTAAGTGTTAAAAGTACAGTACCTGTTACATAATTTCCTGACTTTAATCCTCCAGTGGCAGTTTCTGTAGAAATTGTCCAAGCTGAAGATACTCTAAGGCCTGAAGCCCAAAGAATCATTGCAAGCTCTGCCCAGACTCTTACATCTTGATGTGTAAACATTACTACTTGAGTTCCATTATCAGGCATGTTCTCTCTTAAATTAGAATAAATTTCTATCATAGATTCATTAAATTCTTCTCCTACCCCTCTAACAGCAAGTATTCTTTTGGAATCTGTGTACCATTCTGAAAAGGCTCTTTCTAAAAGTGCTTTATCCCAAGCTAAAAAGAATTCTGTCAGTTCATGGTAGTTTACTGCATCTGCATAGGGTGGGTCTGTAATCCATAAATCGCAGGATTCGTTGTTATCTCTTGCATCTTTAGTTTTAATATCAGTTTTTGAAGTTATTTTTGAATTGTTTATATTAAAAATCCATGTAGTATCCAAAGCTATTATTGGTCTAGTAATATAATTATACATAGTATTTAAAGCTTGATTACTGAAAACTTCTTGTCCTTTCTCTACACCTATTCCCGGATTCCATCTTGATAATTTTGAATTCCAATTTGTTAATCTATTAACTCCCAACAATCCCATAGCTTTTTCCTTCTGTCCACTAGCTATTTCACTAGCCACTTTTGCAAACAATCCATTAATAAATAATTGTCTAGGATTAAATAATTGATGCCAATATGCCCATCCTCTTTCACGCTTTAATCTTGTAGTCTCAACACCATCTTCAATTGTTGCTGATGGAATATATCCTGCTTCTTGCCATTCACTAAATCTTTCTGAAAGTAAACTTACTACTTTTTCTTCTCTTTTTAAATCTTCCTCTGTTGGTACTATATAATATCTCCCACTATCCGAAACATATCTTATACAATACAGCCTTTCTTGAAAAACATCATCTTCTCTTGGTATAAATTCATCTCTTTCCCATTGTCTCAAGCCATATATAATTTCTCCATCTTTATCTTTTCTATCTCCTCTGATGGAAGTTATAGGTGTTTCCATCTTACAATGGGGACAATATATATTGTTTCCTCTCACTGTTATATAAGAGTCTGCATTTTTCATAGCTTCTTTACTTACATTTGACTTTATATCTATATCAAATCCATCTATCCCATTATCTTCAAGTATAGCTATGGTCTTGGTACCTCTTCCTATTACCCAAGAAGGGGCAAGGGGAACTTTCCATCCACACTCTGGACAAATGGTTTCCATACAGTAAAGATAAGAGTCTGCCCTATGACCCTTTTCATTGTATTCTATTTTTAACTCTGTTACTATTCTGTCCACTTCACTATATACCTTTTCTTGAAACTCCTTTAATCCTGCCACTTCTTCATCACTGGAACCAGCTATATTTAAACTTGACCAAGTTAAAAGAGAAGCTACAGGATTAAGATCTGATGCATATACATCTGCTCCAAGCCTTGCAGCTTCAAAGGGGATACTCCCTCCACCTGAGAATACATCTCCTATTTTAGGTCTTCTTCCAAATCTTTTCATTCCTAATTCTTCTATTAAAGATTGAAAACTATCTGCATTAGTATCTAAATGTTCATTTATTTCATCCCATGTAGATTGTGGTAATTTTTTTATATGCTCTGGTCTATTACACAATCTTAATTTTTCATCATAAGTTAGTTTGCTAAAAGCATTTTTTTGAAGCAATTCCTTTTCATCTTCCTCTATTCCTTTTATATATACAGGCTTTCCTTTGTCATTTAATTCCATATACCTTCTTTTTAAGCCCTCATCACATAGTTCAAAAAGCTGTTTTTGGGTGAAGTTTTTATTTTTTCTTAAATATAGCCCTTCTTCATCCATAGTCATTAACTTTAAGAAAATTTCTCTATCTTTTTCTGGGTTATCAGATACAGGTAAAAGAGCACCAAGTATTGCAGCTCTTACCAGTACTAGTGGCTTTCTTCCCCACCATTTACCAAGGCCTGTTAGTGTTTGACCTAAATTAGCCATTCTCTCTTTATAGCTTTCCTTAGATACTTTAGATACTGGAAACTGGGTCTCTATAAAAGATCTTTCATAATCTAACATTTTTTCCTCCTTATAAATCAAATAATTTAATTTGTCCTTTTTCATCTATTGGATTTTCTGTTATTGCATATCTTATAGCTTTTCTCCATCCACGTTTATCATCGGCATGTCCCGTGGTTGCATTAGTCATAGTAAAAAGCCACCATCTTTCTTCTCTACTAAAACCTAACCAATTTCTTATGGCAACTGGTATAAGACTTGGATCAGAATCTTCTATGGCCCAAAGCAGTAGTACCATTTCTTTCCCTAATAGCCTTTCAACTGGTATTTCATCTCCTACTTTAAATCTACCTACTATTGTATTGTTTTCTTTTAATGTATTATTTAATTCATTTTGTATAGCATCTTTTACTAAATCCCATTTGTATCGTGAAATTATAATCTTTGTATTTTCATAATTCATATCTGTCTTTTGTTCACCATCATCCCAATGAAATCTTTCAAATACTTGTACTTTTTCCTGCTGACTTCTTGGTATCTTAACTAAGAAATGATGACTTGTTTCTTCGGGTATAAATCCGAATCCAATTCCTTGGATTTTCGCCATCTTAAAACCTCCCTATTGCCTAATCTTGTCTTTGTAGTTTTCTATATTTTCTTTTTTACTGGAAACCCATCTTTCAAAGTCAGCTCCTGTTTTAAATGTAATTTTATTTATATTTAAATACACCTCAAAATCTTTTCCATCAAAGAAATTTTCTATAATATTTTCCAATTGCTCTTCTAAAAGTTTTGGACTATCAATATCAAATCCGCCCATGGAAAGTTCTATAAATTCATTTACCATATTATTTTTATCATTGGATATTCCCAAAGTAATGCCTGATATAGAGGCATTAAATTCTTCTAATTCTTCTAATCCATTGAAAACTTCTGCTGTACTATTATATGGGGTAGGCTCTGTAATTTCGACTTTTTTATCCTTATCTATTTCAAACTTTTTATCTTTTATTTCTATTTGTAATGGTTCAGAGTATATGCCTAATTTTTCATTTACAGCTACTGCTTGAACAAATTTTGTACCTTTTGGAATTTCTATCTCTCCATCATAGACTCCCCCATTTTCCCTAGGATTAGAACCATCAGTGGTATAAAGTATTTTTACACCAGGCGCAGTAGCTTTAAGCTCAATAATTTCTTTTTCCCCTTTTGTATATGGTGGATTATATTTAACCTTAATTTGTCTTGTCCATTCCACTGGCTTACCTGTTGGGTTTTTCCCTTTACTATCTACACATAGGAAAGATAATTTCAGTTCAGATGTTTTAAAATTAGATAAATCCTCTACTTTAGAAGAAGATTCTGTTGCATCTTGACCTATTTCATAATATACAATATCCCCATATTGTGGTGTTAATTTTAGAGTTACATCTCCAGTTTCTTCATCTTCATAAATTTCTCTGACTGTTACTGTAGTTTCAGGAGCTGGAGGTTCTTTATCAATATATCCTCCCGTTTCAATCCACTCACCACGTCTTAGCATATTAGATTTTAAATCCTCTAATGCATCTGGGTGATGCCAAGACCAAGAGGTTGTAGTAGCTGCTCTTTCTTTTATATGATTCCATAACATTTGTCTATTTGTAAATATTCTAGCTTCAAATTTTTCCCTAAATTCTTTGCTATCAATATCTGTATCAAATTTCATCTTGTCTATTAAAAGATTTTTTATCTGTTCTTCTAAATCATATTTGTTTTCTTCAAATTCCATTGTTATATCGTCCTGTACAAGCCCTCTTCTCTTAGGATAGTATAATGTAACAAAGGATTCCCTTAAATTACTTAATAATTCTAGATTTACTTTATCATATAAATCCAATGCTTGTTGGAATTGGGGATCTGATTCTGGTAATTTATCTTCATATTTAAGATTATAGATTATTTGATTAATGGCTACATAATTTTTCCCTACCCTAACTAGATTATCCATTGAATTTCTCTGTCCTGTTAAAAACATCACTCTATTTTTATATGTTGTATCTTCAAAAAACTTTTCTAATTCTTTTTTAAGTCCACTAGCATCTTTAGAAGGCTCTGTTAATACTAGTGTAACTTTATCTCTATTTAAATCTATTTCATCTATAGATGGGAAAACTAATACTTCTTGATAACAATCTTTTTGTGTTGGCATAAATTTTTCCTCTAAAAATTCTTTTATTTTTGCTTTTGAAAAATCATAAGAGTAGGTATCTACTAAAGATATTAGTTCTGCATTAACATTTTTTATATCTTTAAAGAATAGTCTATTATTTTTATCTTTATATAAATACCAAGCTCTAGTACTATATTCATCTAAACTTTGTTTTAAACCTGTTAAGTCTCTTCCTGGTTCTACTATATATCCCATTAATTCTTGCATAGAAAGACCTATTATGGCATTTGACACATTTCCTAGGGAAGATACTAATATCAATTTACTAATATCTTGAATATCAGTCTTTCCCGTATCCCTATCTATTATTTCTGCTACAGAACTACCATTGTCTGCTATATCATGGGCTATAGCATTTGATATACTAGACTTTATTCCTTTAACAGTTGTAACTAATTCCCCATTATTTAGGTCCATATCATAGGCATTTATAAGGGATTTTTCTTTAGCTTTTATAATTCCATTCTCATCCTCTGTATATAAATCCTTAACCATTAATCTTGTAAGTCTTATATAGCCTCTAGTTTGTTGAAAACCTGGATTCTCCTTAAATCTTGCAAATAAATCCCTAATGGAAGGATGGAAGGGGTATGAATTCTTTATGCCCAAAGACAATTCATCTACAGTATAGTTTGTATATTGCATTTGCCTTGCTTCATTTAAGGCATCTTTATACTCCTCTATTATTTCTAATACATCTTCCTCTGTACCTACTTCTTCAAAAAGTCTAGTTCTTAAAATATTATATAAATCATCTGTATTAGCCCCTACTGGCTCTATATTAATGGCAGATCTGCCAATTTCATTGTCTAATTCCTTAAAAGAATGTTGAAGTATTTTGGAACCTTCTTCATAGGTTGCTTGTAAATCTGAAACTACTATACATACATTGTGTAGTTCCGCTTTATTAACTGCATTAAATAGATTTGATAATGCCGTTGTTGTTATATCTGCTAATGTTCCCGTACCTATGGGTACAGCTCTAGCGTTTTGTAAATATGGTGGTAATTCATCTAAAAGAATTAAAGTTGGCTTTTCATCTTTTAACAGATTAATCCATGCTGACTGACCTGGGGCCATAAGGGGACTATAGTAATCTTTAAAATAGTCTTTTTTCCCCAATTGTTCTGCTATTTCGCCCCAAATACCAAATTTTAAATCGCTTTCTCTTCCAGTATAGGCCACAACATTTATATCCTGATCAAAATCCTTGAATTTACCATCTAATACCTTTTCTCTTGCCTCTTTACTTTTAGCTAAAAGCCCTAACGCAAGCATATTGTGAGTCTTGCCGCCTCCCATTGCCTGAGTTAGTTTAATGATACCACTAGAAGACTTTCCTTCAAATCTTTTAAAGGCTGTGTCAAATAAGAGATTCATTCCCTCTGTTATGTAAGTCTCCCTAAAAAATTCTTCGCTATCTATTGAATCGTCTAATAAATTGGATAAATCCAATGTATCATCTCTTTTTGATTCATCAAACACAGTTTCTCTTGGTTTACAAACATCATATAGTATTTTCACTCTAATCCCCCCAATAATTAAGTATTTTAATCTAATCTATATAGTAATTATTTGTAAATTATTAAAGTCTAATTATGCTATTAATTACCTCTAAAACATTCCTTTAACATATAGTATCTTATTATAGGGAAGTAATTTAAAACATAAATAGGCGAATCTATAATTCTACTATATTCTCTTCTATATTTCTTTTCCCAGAGGAAGTCTCGTATTCCATTCCCTTGGCTGATAATCACCTCTATATTTTTTAAATCTTTCTTTCAAAGTTTTATGTTTTTTTGCAGATATTTTGATTACTTTCCTATCCTTGGATTTCAATATTAAATGTTTTTTGTCCTTATATGCACAGGCACCACCAACTTTTATAAAGTAATATATAAATATTTTACCATAAGTAGACATCATTCTCTAATTTTTTAGGTCTTTTGTACCCCTAATTTTCTCCAATTCTTCTACGCTCATCCCTATTAATGGTTTAATGAACTTCTAATACCTTTTCTTAGAATTTTTACTTACTTTATTTATATATAATATTCTACATGTTTTTATTTTCATTTTATTTAGTTTATAAATTTCTCATCTACTTCACTGCATCAATCTTATAATCACAATGAATTGTATCTAAAAATTGATTACTTACTGTATACCAATAATAAGATACGTTGGCGTCATATTCATATCCATCTTCAAATTCCTTTGCTTCTTTTTCAGCTATTTTAGATGGTATAAATTTTCTTTCTCTTTCCCTAAAAAGCTTATCATGGCCATTGTTTGGCATTTCTGCATATAATACTTCATGATATACTAAAAATTCCATTACAAATCTAAGTACTTAACGTTTAACTTTTACTCCTATTGTTTTAGCTAATAACTCTATTATCACTTAATCAACTTTTTTCAAAACCAAAATATGTCAAAATTAATCCTATTGTACACGTTGTTATATACATATTTCTTAGGATTTCTAATTCAACCATACTCTCTTGGTATTTTGAAAATACCTCTGTGTACTATTTGTCTTTTGATGCTGGTTCAGACTCCTATTCTCTTTTTATACTTGGTTTTCTCATTCCAAATTTCATTATATCCATCTCCTAATTGGGATACAGAATTATCTATGTGTTGTTATGTTACATAATGTTTAAGGTGATGTCAATTTTCCTTGATTATTCATGCTATTATATTACTTTATCTTTTCATATTAAGCAAAAACCACCAACTTCCTGTTGGTTTCAAATTATAATCACTTTACTCTATAAATTATTTCCTCGTTGTAACCTGCCAGGGCTCTTATATATCAATGACCACCAATTAGCCGCCAACACATTATAAATATTTAATGGAGTATCATTCTCATCCAATAAAAAGCAATAACTCCAAGGGCATATCTAACATCCTACTTGCCTCTCCTATATCCTAAGATCCTACAGTAGATTTTCTCTTAACTATTACCTTAGGTTTTAAATCTAATGCAATTATTTCTTTATTATTCTTAATATATATCCCTACAAATCTTTCTAAAATGCTTCTCTAACAATTTTCCACGCATTAGAAACAGCAACTTTAAGCAATCTATCAGGTACTAATATAGCATTATCATTATTTTTTATTGAAGAAACTGCACACATAGCTGGATAAACTTTTATTGGTTTGATTGCTCCATCAATATTTACACTGAAATATGAATCTCCGCTACCTTCAATTATTCCATAATTATCGCCACATTGTAATTTAATTATCATATCTATAATATCTAAGTGTTTTCGTTGTTCATTTTTAGGAATATTTGTCTCAACAACTCCATCTCTAACCCATTTTAATAATTCTAATCCTGCTTTTCTATCTAAATTTTCATGTACTGATTGGTTCCAAAAATGCCTTATACATTTTGGACAAGAAGAATCACAATCACAGGAAATTAATCTTTTCTCAACTTTATCTAGTACATTGTCTATTAAATACGCAACCCTACTTGAATAACCTGCTCCACTTGAAAGGCTATCATATAAATATACATCTGCATAAATACAATTTTCACCATAGCGAATTCTATATCCAGATTTTAAGTCGCTAAATTCTACATCCAGTTCCTCACTAGCAGATAGTGCTAAAACCTCGGCAAAAGTTGTTAATGCAGGAATAAGCCATAAGTTTAAATTTTTTTCCTCTATATTTATTTTATGTCCCTCAAGTTTTAACTCTATAACCAACATATCAGTCTTAAAATCATATCCAAGAAAAACATTTTCTCTATTATGAGAACAATCCTGAGTATCATTTTTAGGAAATGAAACCTTATAGGGTCGTTTTCTATTCCTTTTTTCATCCTCTAAACATATTGCTGGATCAGTAGCTCCACATTTATTACATAAATCAAATCCTTTTTCCTTAGGTCCCTTATTTATCATTATTATTTGTTGATCTTGTCTGTTTTCCATTTTCATTAAACCAGTTTTAGATATTATTTTCATCTTACTTAAATCCTGAGGCATTGATGAATATGATGGTATACTTATAGTTGAATATTCTTGACTATCACGTGTTTCTGGTATATTTTTCCCTTCTCTAGCTGCGAATCCCCAAGGCTTAATCATAGTATGCTTTTCTACTGTAGAACCACATAGCAGGCATCGTAAATTCTCATTTTCCAATCCAAACCAACCACAGTTTTCATTGCTACAACAGTATATATCTTTATTATACTCTTTCATTTCAAGCCATGGTTTAGCTGCTTTATATTTAAATTCTTTATCATATTTTGTATAATGATTATATATGGCTCCAGAAATATATGATTTTTTATTTACTACAATCATTCTACCTGGTGCATATTCACTTAAAGCTATATCTATACTTCTTTCAGGACTTTCTCTTATTTTCCCATATTGATCTTCTATCCAAAAATTGACTACATTTCTTGGGAAAGAATATGTTGGTAAAAAGCTTTCGGTAAACAATGTATCTAGTAACATAATATTATTATCTTGTTCGCTCTCAGAATTATCTGTTTTAGATGTAATTTTCCTTTTATATTTTATTGGATTGTCTTTAACATTTTCACCCAACAAATTTATTTCTTCAATAAACCCTTTTTTATAATTAGTCCAATTAAAATCATTAGAATTAGGAATTAAAATTTTAGTTCTTTTTTCTTCTAATGGAATTTTTAAATCTAACCATTGAATAAAATCTTCATAGTTATATGAAATATTAGGATTAAAAAAGTTTATAGTGTCAACTTGATCAATACTCATGTCTTTTTCTATAAAATATTCTTGAAGGAGTATCATATTTAAATGTCTTTTTATAAGCTTATGATTGTCATAGTCAATCCAAGGTATTCTTGGTTCCCCCGATATCATTTTATCTGGCTCCTTATAATACCACGAATCGTGGGGACCATCTTCTGTGTAAGTAACTATAGTTGATACTGCTGAGCCCTTTCTCCCAGCACGTCCTGCTCTTTGTTGATAGTTTTCTCTCATAGGTGGAACATTTCTAAGTCCTACTGCTGTTAATGATCCAATATCTATACCTACTTCCATAGTAGTAGTACAACTCAAAATATCAATAGGTTCACTGTCTTTTTCTACCACGATATCTCTAAATCTCATCTCATATTCTTCAGTTGTTGACCAAGCTTTTTCTTTTTGATCTTTATGAGATAATTGGGCTGTATGCTCTTCTGTTGTAATGTTTTTTATACTAGCACCATTTATTGCTTGAATAACAGGCTTTCTCCAAAAATCATACCTAGATAATTCTTCATCAGATATTTTATTTATATGTTTATTACTTCCACAATAAATACAACTATCAAACAAAGTAAATGTAGATGTACCCGCACATCTATTACACCTATACCAAATACCATCTTCATTTGTCTTTAAGGTCAATAACCCTGGTAATATATATGTCCTATTGTGATTATTTTCAGTATCATCTCCCTTCTTAGTAAATAAATGAAACCTATCTTTCATAATATCCATTTGTTCTTTACAAATACCATTCTTCTCAAGTAATTTCCTTAAAAATAATGGAAAATTATCATCTTCATCTACTCCAAAACCCGCCCTATCAAAAGGAAGAATACTAGTTCTAACACTATCTTTTACTTCTGGAAATATGGCAATATCTTTTACTATTAAACCTTGTATCCAAGCATTATATATATCCCTAATAATATCAACATCTATTTGAGTTTGTTCCTTAACTATTTCTAATAATTCATCAACATCTTCACCACCCTCTCCACCTTCAATAAGAAGAACTTGACCTAAACATAGATTATTGAAAGATCTAAAACTATCACTTATATTCTTTAGCAATAGTTGATAAAACATTTCTGGTGGATTTCCAATAGTATCTTTCATTCGATGATATCTAGGACTTGTCCTATGTCCATATAATTCATAATAGGTATAAAGTTGGGATTTAAATGTATCTTTTTCATCTCCATAGAAAAAGCTTACATTATTATCATAAACAACTTTTAAAAAAGCATAATACAATAGATTTATAGGTACATTACCTCTGCCATAGTGCTCTTCTAACAACTTATCTGCAAGAAATAAAGCTTGTCTTCCTGCATCACCATCACTAGCTATGGTTAAATCACGTGCTAATGTAGCTGCACGTTGTCTACTATCTGAAAAAAGCAATACTTTCTTTCCCTCATTTTTTAAGTTTTTACTTCTTGAAGGTTGAGTCCATAATTGTTCTATAACAATATTTGCAAATGGCTCATTTCCTCTTGTCCTAAATGGGGTTAATTTGGTTTTATCTCTTCCACAATTAGGACAAGTTGGAAAAGTAAATGCTTTTAAGGTTTCATTCATCTTTAATGGAATTAAAACTTTTATAAAATTTTCATCATTTTCATATGTATCGTCATAAAACAAGATACCTGTTCTTGAATCAATATAACCGAATTTTGAATTTTCTCTAGCTTTACTTTTCTTAACAGTATTTTTGAAAATATCTGTCCTATCTTTTGGTGCTATCCATAAATGTATCTCTTCTGGTTTATGCAATAATTTATTCTGTTCTTGCCATAAAAAATTATAAGGATCACTATTATCTTTAAAAGCACGTATAAATAACGTTCCACATCTTCTATCTCCGATTAACTCAAACACCCTTGCTCCACACTTTGGACAAGTAAGATGACCTTCCTCATATATATTTCCTATTTTAATGCCCATAACCTCATGACTATATTTACAGTTTGGATTTAAACAAGCAAATATTCCATTTAGCCCTTTAAATAAAAGATGTACTCGAGATGGTAGCAACACTTTGTTTTCCTCTGATTTGGCTAATGTTCCAAGTGAAAGCAATATCTCGGCTGCTTTTTCAGCCTCCATTTGATTTGTATTTTTAAAAACACTACTGGTTATTTTACTAAACTCTACACCCTGTCCACTACATAATTTTATCAATTCTAACATAGGTGGATATTTAGATAAATTATCATATAAATATTCATAAATGTTATCATCTACTTCTTTCCAACCTAATCCTTGGGCTAAAATCTCAACTTGAGATTTTAATTCTTCATCACTTCCTTGCAATTTATCATAATCTAATCTTGTTAAAATTTCTATATCAGTTACATTTCCTTTTCTATTCCCACTAATTTCTTCAGTTTTCCCCCGTATAATAGAAAAATTATCTTTTATTAAATCTTGTCCTGTTAATCCACAGGCAAATTTTCTCAGTTCATCATCTTTTCCCTCTGGTACACTTGCACTTGTCAATATGCATCTAAGCTTATCTCTACTAATTTCTAATTTATCCATGAGCCTCCTTATTAATAACGAAACTTCACCACCAGAGGCACCTCTATACATATGTGCTTCATCTATTACCAATAATAGCCTATTTTCATCAGAACTATTTAACCACTGTTTTGTTTGTTTCCAAAAACAGTGTTCTATAGGCCTCATAAGCATAAATTCAAGCATACTATAATTGGTTATCAATAGATCAGGACATATCATTTGCATTTCTCTACGGGTAAATAATTCAGAATCATCTACTCCTGTAACCTGCTCTCCTCTCAAAAGATTTGCTGCAAAGGTATTTAGATCTTTTGAAGGCATTCTTCCTATTTTATATAATTCTTCTTTAATTTCATCTGTGCAATTAATATAATTTTCCGATATTACTTTCCCTAAATCTTCATTCTTTTTAGGATCATCTATTCCAGGATAAGGCGTTCTTCCAGTATACATTCCAAATCGTGGTCTTCTAACATGTTTCTTTGATAAAGATTTAATAATGTTCATATAAGCATCATCTTTACTTCCAATAATATTTCTAATTCTACCAAGTTGATCAGATACTAATGCATTCATGGGATATAGTACTAATGTTCTAATACCTTGCATTTCCCATGTTTCAGGAGAAGTATGAACTTCTCTAATCATTTCGGTTAACATTGGCCATATAAAACATTCAGTTTTACCAGAACCTGTACCTGTGGTAATTAGCAAGTCTTTACCTTTGTAAAAATCCTCTAATGATTTCACCTGGTGGTAAAATGGAGTATTAAATACACCAAGATTTCTTTCAATAAGTAAATTTAAATATCTTCTTATATTCTCTGGCAAATCTGCATTATCAAATCCATCTTTTACAATTTCATAACTTTTCGTTGCCTCTATATAAGGTTCTTGAAAAAGCACCCCTTCTCTAGTTAATAAATCTTTAGTTGCTTCAAGCAACAATTCATTTTCAGCAAAGTATTGTGCTTTTATATAATTTGACAATCGTTTCTTTAATACATCATGTGTTTCCCTAATACCAAATTCACCCATATTCTTTCCCCCTTTAGCTATTGATATATTCAATTTTAATTCCCAAATTAACTAACATATCTTCTATATCATTCCAGAGAAATCTAGGAATTATCCTATAAAAGATATCATTATAAAATCTTTTAGGCCATGATGACATTAATAAAATTCTCATTTCAGGATTGGGTAATTTACTATGACAATGAAGAATTACATAATTATCATAAATTTCTACTTGAAAAGTTGCTGGTGTTTCATTATAACTATCAAGAACATACATAATTCTATATATTTCGTTTTCATCGTAATACCATTTATCAAGTCTAGCAGTAGATACGGCATCCTTATTCTTCTTTACTAATATATAGCCACCGTCAACTTCAATGTTTTTTAGTAGAGATATACCCTGTGGAATTTTCGATATATTTAAATCCTGCCAAGCTTTATAGTAGAAAAAGTTTGTACCAACTTTAAAAATTTTGTATCGACCATTTAAATTACTTTCTTTCCAAAATGCAGATTCCACTAATGTATTATAATATTCATCAGATGAATATTTAGGTATGTTAAATATTTCTTTATAGTTTTCAGTTAATTTTACAGTCTGTATCCATCTTCCAAGCCCAACAGAGGTCAGCTTTTTGCCAGATATTTTCCACTGTTCCCCGCCCAAAACAAGTTGGTTGTTTTTAAAATTAGCATGTCTAATTGGTGAATTAGTTAATCTTCTAGAATCATTAAGTTTAGATAATTCATAACAAAAAATTAAATTTTCAATTATAGTACTAGCAAGATCACTACATTGGTCTTCAATGCTGCTATTGATAAACCAATCTTTAGAATGTGGAATTGACATTAGAAATCCATAAGCAATTTGTGTTAATCTCACTTGAATATGCATTATATCTACATTGTGATAATTAGCATTTACATATTTAGCTTCATAATATAAGTCAGTATAAGATTTACCCAATACGAGGGTTCTTGCCCAAGCTGCAAAAGCAGTATATATAAGTCTGTTTCCATATTCTTCATTAGATTCGTTGTTATATTTATTAATATTTAAATCAGAGGATATTTTTCTAACTATATTTTTATTCATCTAATCCTCTCCTAATAATTTCTACCAAGCTATCGTCTAATTGATATTTTTTTATATTGTTTTCCAAATTAACAAGTGTGTTATTACAGCTACATATAAACATAAGTTCAGACCTTAGGTATCCCTGTAAAGCTGCTTTAGAATTTGATAACTTTTGAGAATATGCAATAATTTTAGATCTTAGTATTTCATATGGATTCCCTAATTTTAAATTAAATAAAAGCTTTTCAATAATTCTATATTCATTTTTAAAACTATTTAATGATGTAAACTGTTCTAATACATCTCTTGCATCACTAATTTCATAATCAGTATTTTTACTAATGTCATATTTACTTATCATTACAAGAGCAACTTGATTTAATAGGTTAGACGGCATATATTTTATAGAGTCTATATTTTCCGTTGATAGCAATAAAATTTTAGTTAAAAATCCCTTCTGTGCCCTTTCTCTTAGTAATGGCATTAAAGCATTTTCATTCATAGTTCCAACAGCATCCTCAATTAAAACAACATTAGACTCTGCTAAATTATATATTTCTACTAATTCTTTTGAATTTGTATAGCCATTTGGCAATGTAATTATATATGGAGTTTCTCCACTATACGAAGTACTAATTGCAGTTGCAATTTCTCTAGCCTTATATCCACAAATTAATGGTGTCATGCCTGCTGCCAAAATACCAATAATATAATTTGCAACTTCATCAGCTGTACTTTTTACACCTATATTTTCTAAATTAATTGCAATATTTTCTGCAAAATCATTTACTTTGATACATTTATTTATATTTGTTGCCCTTTCATTCTTTTTAATATATAAATTAGTAGATTTATTATCTATATTTTGAACTTGTATCAAATTATTAGAATTATATTTTAATAATGAATCATATAAAGCCTTCTCAATTAACTTTTTATCAATATTGTCAATGAAGTTGTAAGTAATATTTTTATATTCTGAAATTTTATCTTCTAATTGAACTTTTTCAACTTCTAACTCCCGAATACTCTCGACTAATTCATTTTTTATTTTTTCTAAATCATTATAATTTTTTTCTAAGTTTTTTTGTTTTTTCAATAAACTCTCATTTTCTATATTCCATTTTTCTTGGGCAATAAAACAATATTCATCATATCTTAATTCTAAATCCTTATTTAGATTTTCTATAATTAAATCTTTTTTTTCAATATTAAATTTTAATTTGAGCCTTTCATTTTCTATATTATCAATTTGAAAACATAGTTTCTCAATATGCTTTTCCAAAACATTAATTTCATCATCTTTTTCTGTTTTTATTTTTTCTATATCTTGCATTAATGAACTTGAATGCCTATTCTCCCTGGAAAGCTCTGCTTTAATATTATTTAATTCTTTTTCTATTTTTTTTATTTTTTTATCTTGGTTTTGTTTTTCTACTTTATTTGCATCCTTAATATTCTTGATTTCTACCTTATAGTCTTGGGCCAACTCTTTAGATATTTCTTCTCTTAAACCTCTTTCTATTATCATTTTCTGCGATTTTTTATCAATATAATTATTTTGTTCATC
This sequence comes from Clostridium sp. Cult2, assembly GCF_021655075.1. Lineage (GTDB taxonomy): Bacteria > Bacillota > Clostridia > Tissierellales > Tepidimicrobiaceae > Schnuerera. The sequence goes on along the minus strand of NZ_PPXX01000059.1, from coordinate 25,838 downwards.
ACTAAGTTCCTGATCCATTAACTTGAAAAATAATTTAATGTACTCAGGCCTTAATTGCTCTGAAATGATATCCATTAGCTCTCTAATTTTACCAATATCATTACTAGCTATTGTTTTATTTAAAAAATTTTCATCTGAGGTCACTTCAAATATATGTTCATTAACTATAATTAAATCATTATTTGCACTCATCCTTACAATTTCAATAATATTGCCATCACTCTTTTTTATTCTATTAAAATATATACTAGGAAGCCTATTTATTAACATTTTTGATTTTTCATTTATCCAACACCCTTTTGTTTCTTCTCTAAATTCTTTTGGATACTTTTTTATGGGATATAAAAGCTGTTCATTTGGAATTGCATCTATTAGTAAGTATATTTCTTCATCACTTAGCTTGTCTAAAAAGTCATCAGATAATTTAATCCTATTATTCATTTTTTATACCTCCTCTAAAGACTTAAATATTCTATCTAAATGATTTATCGCTGAAACAGGGATAGAATTGGTTTTTATCCAAGTTTCAAGTAGTCTGTAAAGCTGTATGTTTTTTTCATTAATATTCTGGGATAATAGATATAATAATTGAAAATGCTGATTATTAGCCTTAGTAATTGGTACAGTGCATCTGTAAAATCTGGTATACTCTAGTTCCCAATCTAAATTACTTTTTGCTATTATTTGAGGTTTCTCCCTTTTATATTTATAGCTTTTTATTCCAAATGCCCTACTATTGATTTTTAAGTCCACCAGATAATCTATATTTTCAAAACATTTAGTACTTGAAGATATTACATAATTTTTATTATTTACTGTAGTACAAAAAGGGATGTTGGATTCTATATAGAGTTTTCTATCCTTAGGTAGCTTTAGGTTTTTTTCATCAAAATTCATTTCTATATTATTTATATCTTTTATTTTAATTACTGGTTCAATTGATTGTTTTTTTACTAAGGATTTATTATATATGGTACTATATTTTATTTCCGAATTATACTTTCTTATTTCTTCATCTGATATTACTATAGATCTATCGTTATAAACTTGTAGTTTTACAATAGAATATCTCTCGTTTTTTATGTCCCTAATTTCTAACAAACTATTATATAAAGTTAAGTACAATTTCTCTTTTCCTGAATTATTGATATGTAAAAAAAATGCTTCTCGTTGATTAAAGATTATTTCATTTCCCTTAAATACTGCTGGAGGCCATAATGGTATTAGTTCATTTGATTTTTCTACTAAATGGTATCCTTTGCCTTCAATAAATTCCTTAGCAGACTCTGTATAATTAAATATATTCATCTCATAAATACCAATGAGTTTTCTTATTGACTTTTCTCTAAGCCAAATTTCACCTATTCTTTCAAAATTTATCCCTTCTATTTTAGGTGGATATTTATCAAACATAATTCTATAAGTTTTCCCCATAATAATATTAGATTTTAGGGCAACCCTATAGCCACCATCTTTGTTAGAATGATATATATCATTTTCTATATCAACTCCTCTGATACCCCATAACCATTTTCTGTGTACATCTATCTCGGAAATACATGGTTTACATTCCACATAGATCCATTTTTCAATTGTATTTATAGGATAAAAATTTAAATTATCAATATTATATATTTTTCTATCTATTTTTGAATAAGCCTTAGTATTAACATAGACCTTGGCTCCTAATTTTCTTAACTTGTTAAAGCTATCCTCACTAATCGTTGGAAAATAAGCTCTAAGTTGAAAATTTTCGTCACTATTACATAAATATAATGGAATCCCACCATTATTTATATAAAGAATATCTATTAGATTATCAATTTTGCCATAACGGGAGGTCCCCTCATGATATTCTGGACATGTTCTCTGTAACGGCGTTCTATCGGGAATAGGTCTATGATAAAAGCAAGCATTCTTGCCTGTACGAATGAATACTTTTTCTAAACAGTCTGGACATTTATATAAAACCGATTTTTTTGCATTAGAATGATGTACATGGTTGCCACTTTTATCTATAGCATATTCCATAATTATCGCCTCACTTTTTCCTAATGATAAATATTTTCATATATATTTAAAAATAAAGAAAAGAAAAATTAATAATTAGTATTTATAGCTAAAATTCATATCTTTTCCCCTATAACCGTCTCCCCTTCCCCTCCAAATTTCCATATTATATTATATAATTCTACAAATGTTTAATATTTCCTCCTATTGTTTCAATTAATAACTCTATCTTCACTTAAACAACTTTTTCAAAACTTTAAATATATCAAAGGTAGTCCTATTGTACGCTTTATTATAAACATATTTTTTAGGATTTCTAATCCAGCCATATCCTCTTGGCATTTTGAATCCACCTCTATGGACAATTTGTCTTTTGATGCTGGTTCTGGCTCCTATTCTCTTTTTTATACTTGGTTTTCTCATTCCAAATTTCATTATATGCATCCCCTTTTTTGAGATATTAATTTATCTATGTAATATTATATTACATAATAATAGAGTCTCTGTCAATTGTATATGGATTATAGTGCTATCATATTACGTTTATCTTTTCTAATTAACAAAAACCACCAATTTTTTGGTGGTTTTAAATTACAATCCTTTTATTCTATAAATTATTTCTTCATTATAACTTGTGAAGACTCTCATATATCTATTGAACATTTTATTTACCTCATCATCGCCAGTATCTACTAAGATTGGTTGTCCTCCTAAAGAGACGATTTTGTTTTTTGTTGCAATAATCCGTATATTATCCTTTCCTACCATCCTAATAACATTTCTACTCAGTTGTTGATTGCCTCTACCGAAGATATATCCTTGACCTCCAATGACTGTAACTATGATTTGAGCCTTTTGACCATTGATAATTTCCAAAATTTCTTTTTCCCCAACATCAGAAGCTACAAGTTCTTTGTTTTTTACTATGTCTATACCTAAAAGGGTATTAGGTAATCCTAACTTTTCCATAATAGGTCTTGTAGAGGTTCCAGACCCTATTATATAAAAAACATCAGGCTCCATTTCAGAGATTATTCGATCTGCTATTGCTTCTCGTGCTGATTCTTCTTGTTCTGGTCTTCCCGCTTTAAGGCTTTGGACCAATTGACGTTCATAGGGTACCTTCATATAACCATATAGTTTTGCTGTTATTTGTCCTTTCCTATAGGCTTCTTCATCAATATCCATTACTTCAGCTTCCCTTATTGTTTTAAGTTCACCTTTTAAATATTTTAATGCTACCTCTCCAGCATTTCTAGGATGATTAGCATAAACTGCTGAATGAATCTTTACCCCTGCTGGTATACCAATGACTGGTAGCTTGTCACTAATTACATTATATACATTTCTTGCAGTACCATCTCCTCCTGCAAATAGCAACAAATCCACACCTATATCTAGCATCTTCCTTGCTGCTTCTTCAGTATCCTCGGGCCCTAGGATAGACTTTCTTTCCCCTATAACCTTAGGTTTAAATCCTAATTCAATTGCTTCATCTTCCCCCATGCTACCAGGACAGGTTATTATTTCAATTTGGTCATTGAGGGGAATTAGAATTTGTAAAGCTTTTTTAGCTTTCTCTGGTGCTTCGGGATATGCACCTAACTGGCGAGCTTTTTCCAAAACCTCTTTTCCATCAGTACCCTTTAAACCTACTTTGCCTCCCATGCCTGCAATAGGGTTTACTATAAATCCTAATTTCAAATTTTTACCCCCTTGTTATGATAGTAGATTTTTATAACGCCTGCAAAAGTCTGCAGACCTTTGCAGGCGACTCACTATAACTTTAACAATTACCCCTTATTGTGTTTCTTTAAATATGCTCTCCAAGTTACTGCCCATTTTTCTGGATCATTTAATTCTTCTGGCTTAGCTATTACATTGCTTGCACATTTATGTGGGGAAGCTTTTACAAACTCGGGGTCCTTTCTAGCTTCTTCTGCTATTCTCTCTAATACTGCTGCATATTCATCAAGATCTATCTTTGAGTAGGTTTCGCAAGGTTCAAGGGTAAAGGGTTCAGGTACTACCCAAGGGTGATGACTAGTCCAGTAATGCTGTATACCATAATCCCCTATCCTACGCATTATATCATCGGTACCTACTCCTGTTTCTTCTTCAAGTTTCATCCAATTGTATCTTACTTGTTCTAATCGACGACGGTCTCTAGCATACCAAACATCTACACCTGGAATTTCTTCTATCTTCTTCTGTAGATAATTATTGTTTAATACAGAGATTTCAGCTACTTCCTTAAGTCCTTCAGCACCTAGCATCATTACCCAACTGTATGCTTTAAGAACTACTGGTGCAACTCCAAAGAATCCTCTTACTTTTCCAATGCTTTCAGGTCTATCATAATCCAGATAATATCTATCTCCATCAAATTCCACTGTAGGAACTGGTAAAAATCGAGCTAAATGTTCTCTAACCCCCAATGCCCCTGTACCAGGACCTGAACAACCATGAGGTGTACCAAAGGTTTTATGTACATTGAAATGGCACATATCGAAACCAGCTTCCCTAGCCCTAGCTATACCTAACATGCCGTTAGCATTAGCTTGGTCATAGAAACATAGGCCTCCAGCTTCGTGTACTATTTCAACAAATTCATCAATTTGCTTATTATAGATTCCTGTATCCTCAGGATTTGTTATAAATACTGCTGCCGTACGTTCAGATACTGCCTCCCTTAAAGCTTCTATGTCTGGAATACCAGTTTCTTCGTTTGGAAATAGTGTTACGACTTTAAATCCTGCAGTAGCAGGTGTTGCAGCATCACAGGGATGTGAAAATATTGTAGTAATAACCTCATCTCGCTGTTCTAGTTCCCCATTTGATTCATGATAAGCTCTAATTATTGATGCAGCTGTATATACTGCATGGGAACCTCCACCAGGTTGTAATGTGAATTTATCCATTCCTGATATTTCTTTCAAAAAATGTTCAAATCTATAGTAAATACCTAGAATCCCTTGCATAGTGCTTTCATCTTGTGATGGGTGTACGTGATGAATAAGGGTTGTCAATTTTTCATTAATTCTAGGATTATATTTCATGGTACAAGTACCTTGACTTATATCATTATTTAAGTTGGAACCTAATGTTTCTTGAGAAAGATGTAGATAATGGGCTAAAACATGTTTTTGAGATATTTCAGGTAAATTGGGTTTTTCTTTTCGACGCATATTTTCTGGTAGCCTTGATAATACATTTACTGCTTCATCCTTTATCTCCTTATCCGGTTGTGGAACCAATATCCCCCTCTCTCCAGGTGTGGAAAGTTCATATATAATAGGTTCGTCCCATCTTGCTTGATGGTAATTTTCACGTATCTTTAATTTTGCCATATTAATACCTCCCTTATCATTTAGACTTTTACGCTAATACTTTCTTAAGGGTATCTGCTAATCTATCTATATCTGACTTTGTATGAATTTCTGTAATACAATATAGGGCACTATTACCTAACTCTGGGAATTCTTTGGAAAGGTCTTTCCCACCAAATATTCCATAATCCAATAAACTTTTATTTATCTCTGATACTTTTTTACCTGTATCATCAAAATTTATTATAAATTCTTTAAAGTTAATTGAGCTAAATATTGGCACCTTTACTCCTGGAATTTCGCTTAATATCCTTTGGGCATAACTTACTCTCTGCATTATTCCTTCTCCCAATTCCTGCATACCCCAAGGTCCCATTAGAGCAAGATATACACCAGCTGTTATACCCCATAAAGCAGTTTGAGTACCTAAAAAGTCCTTAGCATTTTCTCTAGAAGCATAAGAAGTTCTTTCAAAACTTACATCTCCAAATCCATATTCTCCCTCTTTTGTAGTTTCCGTTATTCCCCAAAGTTGAGTAGGATATTCTGCAACATGTTTTTCTTCATCTCTAGAAGCAATGAATCCTGCAAGACCTCCCCCAGCATTCATATGGATACCTAAAGGTTGCAATTCTCCACATGCAATGTCTGCTCCATAATGGCTTGGAGGTGCTAATACTCCCAATGAACTTGGGTCCACTCCGACTATGCTTATGGCATCTTTTTCATGGGTGATCCTAGAGATCTCTTCTACTTGAGTCTCTATAAATCCAAGATAGGATGGATTTTCAAAATAAACAGCTGCGGTATTATCTGAAATCTTGTTTTTTAAATCTTCTAAGTCAAGTAAACCCGATTCCATATCATAATCTATTAGTTTAATATTAATAGTTGGTTTACATAGGTTTTTAATACATAGATAGCGATCTGGTGCTATAGTTTTAGGAATTAATACTTCATTTCTTCCTGTCATCCTTGCTGCCATTCTTATTGCATAACCTGCTGCCATACCCCAATCATATGTAGGCGTACTAACAACATCAAAATCTAATAACTCTCCTAACATACTGGCAAATTCAAACATAGCTTGGTATTTGCCATGGTCTGCATAAGCTGCTCCTACATAGGCTGTTAAAAATTCATCCCTTGAATTAATAGTGTTACATACCTCTGGTACATAGTGCTGCCAAGTTCCTCCCCCTAAGAAACTCAAATATTCCTTACAGTCCTTGTCTTGTGCAAGTATTTCTTCTACATGTCTTTCTAGTTCATATTCTGATAAAAGAGGTTCTGGTAAATCCATTTTACCTTTAAACCTTAAATGTTCAGGAATTTCTGCATAAATATCTTCCACATCTTCTAGACCTAGTTCTTTTAGCATCTGTTTCTTGACTTCTGGTGCTGAATTAGGTATGTAAGGATATACTATTTTATCCATATTCATCCCTCCATTAATGATTCTTTTTGTTTATTACTTTGCTTGAAAATTCACAACATAATTAACCTAATCTATAGAGACCACCCCCTAAGTATAGGTAAATTTAGAAAGTAAAATATTAACTTGATTATTTAATTTGATATTTTAAGATATAATATAAATGGGAGAATGTTACAATAATAGATATTCATTTATACTTGATTTTATTCTATTTTGAATTGAATTTTTGAGTTGTAAAATAATGTATTTAGTATTTTCGATTTAATTATAGCGAATATTTTGAATATTGTCAAATAATAAAAGCCTAAGCAACATGGCATAGGATTTGATTTATAAATTCTAAAGTATTTTTCAATTCTTCGTTAGAAGTATGTTTCAACTTTAAAACCCTTTTTAAGTTCTTCCGCTTTATCTATTTAAAACTCTGTCGACTTATTGAACGTATCATATTGATAATTTGATGTGAAGTTCTTTGCCCCTTAATCTAATCCTAAACATATAACATTCTCCTAACCTAGTCCATCTAATTTTGTATTATGTTATAATAAACTAGGGTGAGTATATGAAAATATTTGTAGATGCTGATGGATGTCCTGTAGTAGATTTAGCCATAGATATTGCTAAAGAATATGGGTTAGAAATAGTCGTTGTAAAAAACTATGCCCATGAAATTTCCGATTCCTATGCAGAAATTGTTTCAGTAGACATATGTCGTGATAGTGCAGACTTTTATATTGTAAATAAAATAGAGAAAAAAGATATTATAATAACCCAGGATTATGGATTAGCTGCCTTGTGTTTATCTAAAGAGGCTTTCCCAATAAACCAAAATGGTATAATATTTTCAGAAAATAATATAGATGGAATGTTGAATCGTCGTCATATCCACGGAAAACTTAGGAGACAAAATAAATATTATGGCAAAACTAAAAAAAGAAATCCTAGGGCGGATGAAATCTTTGAAACAAATTTAAGAAAATTAATTGAAAATTTCTTTTAGAAGCATAAGAAAACCTCCTTGTAAGATAACATTACAAAGGAGGTTTTACTTGTCAATATAGATTTATGGATATTTTAATAAATATTTTTTCGCCGATTATGGTATCATACCCTTTGGGAAGTTTTATTTACACTAACTTCTATATTAATTTATTTGTTAATTATTCTGGTATATATCCAGTTGTTGTGTCAATTCCTATTGTTTTAGTTGTAGAATCCCATGTTATTCCAAAATCGAAGGTTTCTCCTATATCCCTAAGTTTAAAATAATTGTTACCTTTGATTGTATATGCTTTTAAACTAATAGCTTCACCGTCCTTGAATATAGTTGCATTTGATTCTACTGGTTCTTTTTCACTGCCATCTCCTTTAGATAATTCACCACCCACTACTGTATAAGATTCACCAGATATAAGGTTTATTACATTTTTTGTACCATCCCAGGTGACTTCAAATTGCTTCTCAGTTCCACTTAATACTTTTGCAATATCTCTTAATTTAAAATAGTTATTCCCTTTTATTGTATATGCATCAAATTCAATATTTTCACCATTTACTAACACCTTAGAACTATTAGGTACTGCTTTTAATTTTGGTGTTGTTTGTACCGATTTTTCAGCATTACTGTTAATAAGTCTTGGATTTGCTACCAAAACACTGGCTGAGTCATCGATGGAAAAATAGAATGTCAAGCCATCAAAATCGCTAATATCTAATTCTACAGTTTCCCATTGGTTGGACGCTACAATAGCATATCTGGTGTTAAATTCTCCGTCTTGTATCCAGATTTGAACTGTTCCTTCTAAAGAAGGAAATTCTCCATTGCCTATTGTTTCAATATTAAACTTATCATTAGTTCCTGATGTAAATATATAATCTTTTTTATAATCATCATAATTTGGTGATTCTTCCTTATGAAATTTATTCCATGATATGTACGCTTCTAAATCGTTGAACTTTTCTTGTGTTAAGCCACATACATCAAATACTAGCTTATCATAATCCTTTACATTTTCTACTTGTAAAAATTGTTCAGATGATCCTGGTCCATAATTTCCCCAAGGAAAAAATTCAGCATAAATTCCTTCTTTAAAATCAGTTTTCCCTGTTTTTTTAATAGCTTCAATTATTTCTTTATCCCCTTCTGCAGTAATTTTACAAGCATTGCCATATGACATTGCCAAATCCCCTGTATCCCTTACTAGGGATTTTTCTCCCGCTGCAAATACTGTTGATACTGATAGTATTATCATTGCAAAAATAATTAATGATATGTTTTTTAGTAATCTGCTCATTTTGTCCTCCTTTAGTTGTTATTTACTACTATAGTATATATTATTAGACCGTCAAAAGTCAATTTTTATTAATTTATATATTTATTTAAAAGTCCCTACATCCTCCACCCTAGTTTTTCTATTTGATTGTATTTGGCGTACCATCCGTCCTTTCCTGCTAGTTCTTTTGGTGTACCTGTTTCTACTATTCTACCCTGTTCCAGCATAATGACTTTGTCTGCGTCGATGATTCCTGATATTCTATGGCTTATGGTTAGGATTGTTCTATCTTTAGAAACTTCTTCTAATGCTTTGAATACCTTCCCTTCCGTTATAGAATCTAAACCAGAGGTTACTTCATCAAGGAGGAGTATAGGTGGATTGCATACCAAAGCACAGGCAAGGGTTAATAGCTGATATTGGCCGTAGGATAGTTTTATCTCACCTTCTCCAATAACAGTATCATATCCTTTGGGAAGTTTTATTATATCTTCATGAAGCCCTACAATTTTAGCTGCTGCTATGACCTCTTCCTCTGTAATGGATTCATCATATAATGTTATAGCGTCTCTAATAGTTCCATCATATATTGGGAAGGATTGGGGTACGATGCCTATAGTTCTTCTCCGGATATTTGTAGGCATTTCAAAGGGATCAAATTCCCCTATTTTAATACTACCTTGATCAGGTTTATATAAACCTGCTACAAGGTTTAGAATAGTACTTTTCCCTGCTCCTGTTCTCCCTACTAGTGCAACCTTAGTTCCAGGTTCTATATCAAAGGAAATATCTTTAACTATATTTTTACCTTCTTCATAGGCAAAGGTCAAACTTTCTACGGAAATTGATAGTGGTTCCGAAACCTTTTTATTCAATAATGGTTCTACTCTAATTTCTTCCTGTTCCCTATGGAATTCATTTATTCTCTCAAGTCCCGAAAGGGCCTCTTGTATGGTTTGAAACTCTATGGCTATGGCTTCAATTGGTGCAAACATCCTAGATATTAGATCTACTGCTGCTGCAACGGAACCAATACTAATACCTAGCGCACCTAAATCCGTTGGTGCAGCAATTATAACTGTAATAGCTATGATAATCGCCCTAAGTATTTGCATCAAACAAGGGAATATAGAATTCAGTGTGCTGGTTTTATTTACTGCTTGAAGGTTCTGGTGTAAAGGGTTTTGAAAATCGGATATGGATTGGTCCTCCATTCCAAATATCTTAATGGTCCTTGTTCCATTGAATATTTCTTGGACAAAACCATTAATATGTGCTACTGCCCTTCGGGATTCCATTTGTGCTTTGAAAGTATTGGATTTAAAAAACTTGGTTATTAGATATATTATAGGAATTAATATCAACATACATAGTGCTAATTCAGGACTTAAAATATATATGGATATCAAAATTCCCACTGCTTTCAAGCCATCGGATAGTAGGCCTATTAGACCAGATGTAAATAGAGTACCGACAGCATCTACATCTGAAGTAAATTGACTCATTATCTCCCCAACAGCCTTGTTTGAAAAATATGATATGGGTAATCTTGATAGTTTTTTGGCCATATTTAGCCTAATATTTAATAGTATATCTTGGCCAAGGATTGCCATCATATACTCTCGCATAAAATCAGCAGCCCCACCTAATACTACAGCTAGTAGATAATAGTAGGACAATTTTAGTACCCCTTCATATATTCCTTTTGAAACATTGTTATCTATTATGCTTCTTAATATTTGAGGTGGAAGTAGTTGCATTAGTATTCCAGCAATAATAGCAATAATCAATAGTATAATATATGCTGATTTGTTTTTACAAGTAATTTTAACCGCATTAGATACCAATCTGTTTCTCAATTGCTCCACCTCCCCAAAATTGTTGTGAGTCTACAATTTTACTATAGATACCATATGTATTGATTAGCTCATTATGAGTTCCTCTTTGAACAATTTTCCCTTCATCTAGAACTAAAATCATATCCATATATTTAAAGGCATCTAGTCTATGGGAAAAAATGAATGTAATCTTATCTCCTGTGCTTTCCCTTAGATTTTCCATTATCTTAGCCTCTGTATTAATATCTATGGCAGAAAAAGGGTCATCTAGTATTATTATATTGGCATCTTTATATAGGGCTCTTGCTAAGGCTACCCTCTGTTTTTGCCCACCAGAAACTTTTATGCCTTTTTCTCCTACTTCCGTATCTATACCTTTTTCAAAGTTTTCAATATCCTTATTCAATGATGCAATGTTTAATACTTTATCTAATCTTTCAACATTATTATCCTTCCAGGTAATATTGTTCTTTAAACTGTCTGAAAAAAGAAATGGGTCGTGGCCCATATAACTGATAGTTGCTAATCTTTGGCCATAGTCCAAATCCTTTATATCCACATCATCTAGAAGAATCTTTCCATCATAATCATAAAGTCCCGTTAAGGCTAGGGCTAGAGCTGATTTCCCTGAACCTACGGAACCAGTTATACCGACTATCATACCAGATGAAGCTTCAAAGGATATATCCTTGATGGTATATTCATCATTAGTTGGATATTTAAAGGAAAGATCTTCTACGGATATCCTATTTGGATTAAGTCCAACTGCTTTATCAATAGACCCTTGACTTTGATTATTTATTAATCCCAAAACTCTATCCCAGGATGCCTTTGCTCCTTGTTGAATATTAAAAACCTTTGCAGCCGTTGTGGTCCTAACTGCTAAGGCTGTAAACATGGATATATAAGCTGTAAAGGTACCAATGGTCCAATTGCCATCTATAACCTTATTACCTCCTAAAAATATAACTAGGATGATTCCTACACTGGCTAGGGAAGCATATATAGGTGCTAGCCCATTTTTTAAGATTGTAACTACCACATTTCTATTAGCTTGATGGGATAACCTTTCTTTTAATCTTTCTACCTCCGCCTCTTCCCTTCCATATAGACGCAATATATTTACTTCTGAAACCATCCTTCTAATTTGAATAGTTGATTTTGATGTAGCTAATCTAGCCTCTCTGGATTTGGAGTGGACTGTTTTTTTCATTAGTTGGGTCATCAGTATTACTAACGGAATAGGAATAGAAGCTATTAATGTTATTTTAGGGTCATAATACATCAATGCAATCCAGTAGGCAGCCATGAGTACCCAAGTATCCCATAGTTCAGTAATGGTCTTTCTTACTGCTTCTACAACTATATCCACATCTCCTATGGTAGTAGACATCATATCCCCAGGATTTTGTCTTTCTAAAATATTTAAATCCATATATAATATGGATTCCATAATACCTATGCGCATATCACCACTCATCCCATTGGCCATATCCCTAACGAAATATCGTTTGAAAAATCGAGCTATCTGAAAGGATAGGGTAACACCAATAAGTTGTAATCCAGCTCTTTTTATTCCCCCTACATCTGGTGAATTCACTGAAGCATCTAGTAGTTTCCCTTGAAAAATTGGTCCTAATACTATTGCTGAATTAAAAAATATACCTGAAATAGCGGTGATCAAAAATTGTTTATGATATTTTAGTATATAGGATAATAGTCTATCCTTATATTTAGGTGGAGAAAATTTATATTTTAACTTTTCTTCTTTCATTAGAATTCATCTCTTTTATTATATTTAAACCGTATATACTATATATTTTAGCACTAAATATAGTTTTTTCCTATGGGATTAATAAATTTTAAAGCTTCCTTTAGCTCATCATAGGATATTTTTCCATTTTCATAATTGGCTTTTACATACATAATATATTCTTGAGGAATATAGTTTTCCTTTGAAGGAACTATTAAATCTATATTAAATCCTTCTTCTTTGGTTATTTCCTGAAGTCTATCCTTATTTTCCAGAGAAGAGATTTTAACTAGTTCTGAGTATTTGGCCTTTGAACATAGATTAAGTTGAATAAGTCTTTTGAGCATTGCCTTGTAACTTACTTTGAAGTAGTTATACATTCTAACTACATGTTTAGGTTGGATTTTATTTTTATCGACATTTGCAATTTTGTAAAATACCTCTTTTACATAATCTTCAGACATTAAAAATTCAGCAGCAAATACATCTGCTTTTGTCTCTTCTTCTTTATATTTTCCTTTGTCTAGAAAGACTTTTTCTTTTTTTAATATATCTTCATTGTATATAATATGGTATAGCTCATGGGCAGCTGTGTATCTTTCATGGCCTAAGGTAAAATTGCTATTTAAATATACAATGAAATGTTTATCAAAATAAGTAATAAAACCAGAAAGGCCTTCTATATCTAAGGGCTTTCTAATTAAAAAAGCAGTTTCTGAGAGGATGTCGAATATATCAGATAACCCTTTTTTAGCAAATTTAATCCTAACTTCTTCTGCTAATTCTTTGATTTTTAGTCTAAATAATTCATCAGGAATATTAATATTATTTTTCATGGCTCTTCCCTTCTTTATATATCTTCTCTTGATTTATAAACATTTTCACCATATCTTGAAGCTTTGAAATTTCCTCTAATGTGTTTTGAGAAAAATTTCTTTTTCTAAAAAAAGTTACTAAATCATCCGAATCTTCTTTATTAAAAAAATCCCTTATATCCACGTCCAAAACATCTGATATGGCTTTTAGTTCTATAGCGGAAATAGACCTATTATTGTTTTCAATTTTACTTAGCGTTTCTCTACTCATATTTATATCTTGTTCTTTAAGTTTTTCTACTACTTCTGATTGGCTTAATTCTTTTTCTTCTCTGATGGTTTTTATCTTTTTTCCAATCTCAAACTCATTAGCCATTTAAAAACCTCCCTTGTAATATAATATTACATAAGAGGTTTCAACTTGTCAATATAGCCTATTACATTGTTGTTTTTTATTACTCGATTAATTCTTAATGGATAAAATACTATCCTAAAATTGTAGAACAAATAAAGTGTTAATGATACAATATACTTAATATTATCAATTTTAGGAGGTCATATTTATGATTAAAACAAATAAAGACAAGCTTGTTATTCAATCGGTACAGGGTAAAATATCTAGTCCATCTGCTGGTAACAATCCCTATAGAATTGATAAAGAAGGTTTGGCTCATATACTTCCAGCAACTGGCGGCATTTGTTATAATGTCAAAATAGGGGATTCTTGTATGAAATGGGTGGGAGACCATATTGAGCCTGGTGTTAGTATTAAAAGCGATAATGTTGCAGAAAACAAGGCATTAATGCTTCTAGCATGTATAGGAAATGAAGCTAAAGTAATAACAGGTGATGCAAAAGGAGCCAAAGGTTTTGTAACAGGTATGCATGGTGGAATCGATCACACTTTGATATACTTTAAAGGCGAGGATTTAGAAAAAATGGCCATCGGAGATACTATTTTAGTAAAAGCTTGTGGCCAAGGTCTATCTATAGAAGATTATGAAGATATTAAGTGTATGAATATAGATCCTGAACTATTTGACAGATTAAATATTAATATAACCTCTAGAGGAACTTTAGAAGTTCCAGTAGTTGCAGAAATACCATCCTATCTAATGGGTTCTGGTGTAGGAAGTTCTACTGCCTTTTCTGGCGATTATGATATAATGACTGGAGATAGAAAAGCTAATGAAAAGTTTGGAATTAACAAACTTAAATTTGGTGATTTAGTTTTGCTAAAGGATTGCGACAATACTAATGGTCGACAATATTTAAAGGGTTCTGTTTCTATAGGAGTTATAGTACATAGTGATTGCATTAAATCTGGTCACGGTCCAGGAGTTACTGTTATTATGAGTTCTAAAACTTCTAATATTAAAGGGGTTATAGATGAGAAAGCTAATATAGGCAATTATTTAGGAATTCTTTAAATAAAATATACCTTCCATATCTTATAATTATTTAATTATAATATGGAAGGTTATTTATTTGCATTATCTTATTTCAGCTCTAATTTAGTCACTTGATTTAAATTGTTTTTTTCATAGTATTCAATATTAACTTCATCATCAACTTTTATAAAGGGTAATTTTTCTGATACTCCAATATTAGCTATAAATATTTTGTTGCTACCATCTAATATGAAATAATAGTGGGTGTTTCCATCAATAACCACAGATTCTATACTTATTATTTTACCCATTGTATTAAAAATTTCCGTTGGTTCTTTATCTTCTTCAGACTGAAGGTCAGTTATGTCTTTTCCTATATGAGTGCTAACAACATTGCTTACCGTTGTACCTATTGATACCTGTTGATAGTTTTGAGCATCGACTAAGGCATACATTTTAACCAATCCTGCTTCATCTTTTAAGGACATGAAATAGGTTGGTTTATTATCTATATTTAATAGTATTGGAAAAGTTGATATATATCCTTTTTCTTGTACTGCCCCTTCAGCACTTTCCATAGCTGAAAATTCTTCTGCTGATGACATTTTATAGAATTTAGTTTCTTTTGTTCTTAAGTTTACAAGTACAAAGCCAACATTAGATTCATCAGCTCCTACAGAAGTCATGCCTGTATACAGATAAACATCATCATCTATAGCTAGATAGTTATATCCTTCCGTTGTTTGCAATACTCCTTTCTGAGCAAATAGGGAGTTTAGAAATCCTGATTGAAGTCCCCCATTCCAATTAAGCTGTCGAATTATTTCATCAGCATTATAAATCCTATCCACCCATTTTGGTACATCCTCTATAGCATATTTTGTAGTTTCTCCATTTGTTGCATTGGTTAATATTACCTCTTTTACATCTAATCCTCCAAACCAACCAATTGTATTATGATATACTGGTGCTATCCAATAAGGAATTCCTTCTTCGTCTATTTCAAAATTGATTTCAAAAAACATATCCAATGGATATTTTAGTCTCAAATATCTATAAATATCCCTTGAAAATTTATCGGATTTAGAGAATTTTATATTGTTTTTAAGTTTCTTTAACTCTACTTTACCATCTATCATATCTACTATAATATAGTTGGGTATGCCTTCATTTTTGTTACCTAACCACTTTAAGAATCCATTATATTCTAATGGAGTAACCCTTACTGGTTTATCATCATAATTAATTTGAGTATAAGCATTAGATACATTGTATTGAGAGACTAGTTCTAACATTTCTCCCATTTTTCTACTGCCTAACCTTTGTGCTGTGTCCCTATCCACTGTAGGTACTTGTTCAAATGAGGCTTCTTTTATATCTTCCTCAAAAGAGCTACTTTCCTTATTAATTAAATTTGCATATCTTGTTGAATGAAACATTGTTGCTGAAAACACTTTTAGTACAAATAATAATCCGAGTAAAATTGCAGGTATTATAAAAAATTTATAATATTTTTTATCAAATGTAATCAAAATAATTATGGTATATACTAAATTAATTATAAGAAAAATCCAAAACTCAAAAGAATGTAAGTTGATTGCTGGTAAAAATATATACCACAAAATAAAAGCTAATAAAGGTATTGATACTATTGCTGCAACTTTTGCTAAATTCACTTGTTTTTTCATAGAAATTTCGCCTCCTAATATTAATAATTTTTTTATTATGTTACCAATATATCATAAATATTCACCCTAGTAAATATTTGACCCCGGCACTAACTTGTGAACTTATTTGTATTTAACTATAAAACCATAATATAATAATATAAAAATGTTATAATTGTATATGATGGTTAATATAGGAGGTGTAATTAATGCTAGTTATTAGCTGCAAAGAAATGAAAGCCATGGATAGTTATGCTATTAATAATATTGGTATTCCAAGTATTATCCTTATGGAAAATGCAGCATTGAGAGTAATAAAAAATATGGACTTGCATACTATGAATTCCTTTACTGTTGTTTGTGGAGTTGGAAATAACGGTGGAGATGGTTTAGCTATAGCCCGTCATTTAATATTAAATAATAAGTCTGTAGACCTATTTATAATTGGAAACTTAGAAAAAGGAACTAAGGATTTTAATATCAATCTAAATATACTTAATAATATGGATGTGGACTTTACATATATAGATGATGATAAAACTTTAGATAGGTTAAAAGATTCAATAAGCAACAATGATTTGACTATAGACTCCATTTTCGGAATAGGTATAACTAGGAATATTGAAGGATTATTCTATGATGTAATTGATATTATAAATAGGTATTCAAAAGATATATTATCTGTTGATATTCCCTCTGGTTTAGATGGAGATACAGGTAATATATTGGGTATATCCGTGAAAGCAAATAAAATTGTTACTTTCCACCATATGAAAAAAGGTGTAGAGAAAAATATAGATTGTATTGGAAAAATAGTAGTAGAGGATATTGGAATTCCTGATAAGGCTACTAAGGCAATTTTGGATACATAAAACCAACAAAAAACTACTCACATTATTGACGTGAGTAGTTTTTTAATATGTTAAGCTAAGCGCTTAGAGACATTGATTATCTCCTTTTATGGTTTATAAATCTTTTAATACTTTAGCTAGTCTTTTGATTCCTTCTATTATTTTTTCCTCATTCATAGTTGCATAGTTTAATCTAAAGTGATTTTTGTCTCCTCCATTAGGGAAGAATGAATCTCCAGGTACAAAAGCAACTTTTGCGTCTATAGCTTTTTCAAATACGTCCATTGCTTTTACATCTTCTGGTAGTTCTACCCATGTAAATAATCCACCCTTAGGATAAGTAAATTTAATATTATCAGGAAACTCTTCTTTCATTGTATTAAGCATAGCATCTCTTCTGCTCTTATAAGATTTTATTATATTGTTTACATGTGCGTCATAATCATACATTTTAGCAAAAGTAGCTATTTCTCTTTGAGCCATGGAGTTTACCTGTAAATCTGCACCTTGCTTAATAAGTACATATTTTCTTATTATATCAGGATTTGCTGCAACCCAGCCAACTCTTAGTCCTGGACAGAAAGTCTTGGAAAATGTACCTAGATGAATAACAATTCCTTCTTTGTCATAGTATTTGATAGGAGGTAGTTTTTCACCTTCAAATCTTACTTCACCATAAGGACTGTCTTCAACTACAGGAACACCATATTTACTAGCTAATTCAACTAGTTTTTCCCTTCTATCTGCACTCATAGTAACTCCAGTAGGATTTTGAAAATCTGGAATGGTATAAATAAATTTAGCATTTGGATTTTCTTTAAGAGCTTTTTCTAGTTCTTCAATTATCATACCATTTTCATCCATAGCTACTTCTACATATTTTGGTAGATATGGATTAAATGCTCCTATTGCTCCAACATAGGTAGGGCTTTCACAGATTATGACATCCCCCTCATTTACATACAATTTTGCAGAATATTCAAGACCTTGTTGTGAACCACTTGTTATGAAAATATTGTCAGCAGTTACATCAATACCTTTACCTTGCATTCTCTCAGCAATAAATTCTCTTAAAGGTTGATATCCTTCTGTTGGACCATATTGTAAAGCAGATGCACCATCTTCTTCCAATACTTTTTGACATACTTTTTCCATTTCTTTAGCTGGGAAAAGTTCTGGAGCTGGCCATCCACCAGCAAAAGAAATAACGCCAGGCTGTTTTGTAACCTTCATTAGTTCTCTAATTGCAGAAGGTTTTACATTGTTCATTCTATTAGCAAAATCGTTCCCTACACATTTTTTCATACAACCTACGCCTCCATTCCTATTTTTATACCTCTTTCTAAAGCTTCAATGTTTAAATCAATTACTTTTGGTTTGCTTGCGAATCTATCTTTTATAGCTTCAATAATTGATTCTTTTTTCAGAATCCCTGTTTTCTGAATTATTATTCCTACAGCTATTACGTTTGCAACAGCAACATTTCCTAGTTCTAAAGCTATATCATTAATTGGATATCCGAATTGTTTACCTTTGGATTCCTTAGTATCTTTAATCAAACTACAATCATATACTAAGATAGAATCTTCATCTAATTCAGATACATATTTATCATAAGCAACTTGTGCTAATGCTAATACTATATCAGGTTTGGAAACTTCAGGATAACTAATATCTCCATCACTTATTATTACATCTGATTTTGTAAATGTTCCTCTGGTTTCAACTCCATAGGAAGTTACTAGTGTAGCATTTTTATCTTCATATATTGTGGCTGATTCGCCTAAGATAGTTCCACTTGAGACTAATCCTTGTCCACCAACACCACTTAATATTATCTGACAAGTCTTGCTCATTTTTACACCTCCATTAGTTATAAAGTTTTTTTCGCTTTTTCAATAACTCTGTCATACCTAGTGCCATAATCGTCTAATTCTTTATCAATAAATTTACCTAGAACGAATTTCTTTTCTCTCTCTTCTGGAGATAATTTTTCAGCTTGACTAATAGAAACTGAATTATCCCTTAGCCATTTCATAGCACTTGCAGAAGTTTTCATTCCATTTCTTCGTCCATAATGAGTAGTACATGATGAAATAACCTCAACAAAAGAGAATCCTTTTTTCTGTAAAGCTTCTTTAATAAGTTTTTGAAGTTGTACTACTCCATATACAGTAGCTCTAGCAACAAATGGAGCACCAGCTGCTTGAACGAGTTGACATACGTTAAATCCATTTTCAACGTGACCATATGGTGATGTTGAAGTATTACTATTATAAGGTGTTGTTCCTGAGTATTGTCCACCAGTCATACCATAGTTTAGATTGTTTACCATAATTGCAGTTACATCAACATTTCTTCTTGCAGCATGTATTAAATGATTTCCACCAATAGTAGCACCGTCACCGTCTCCCATTAATACAACAACATTTAAATCTGGATTAGCTAGTTTGATTCCTGTTGCAAAGCCTAATGCTCTACCGTGTGTACCATGAAATGTATTTGTACTTATATAATCGTCTGCTTTACCCCAGCATCCAATACCAGTTACAACTACTGTGTTTTCTTTATCATAACCAAGTTCTGCAAAAGATCTTAAAATTGCGCCTAAAACTACACCATTACCGCATCCTGCACACCAGAAAACAGGTAATTTTTCCTTAATTAAATAATCTTCATAGGTTTTTATAGACATTTCTCTACCTCCTCTAACTTATCTAATATATCGTTAGGAGTTATCATCAAACTATCCACTCTATTAACGCCTTCTACTGGTATACCGTAGTCATTTACTTTTTTAACTTCACCAATTAGTTGACCTAAATTCATTTCTGGTACTATTACTCCTTTTACTTGTTTCAATACTTCTCTAACTTCATCGTCAGCGAAAGGCCATACTGTTACTAATTGTAATAGACCAAGTTTTATTCCTTTGCTTCTTGCAATTTTTACTGCTTCTAAAGCTGCTCTAGTTACGCAACCAAAAGTAATAATTGCATAGTCTGCATCTTCTAGGTTGTATTTTTTAACTATTGTAATATCCTTCTTATTCTTTTCGATTTTTTCTGTAAGGTGTCTAATGAATTTATTAGCGTTTTCAGGTGTTGAATTTGCCATACCTGTTTCGTTATGAGTAGTACTATTAATTCTGAAAATATATTTACTACCATAAGTAGCTAATGGTGCTATACCATCTTCTTGATCGTCAAATTTAAATGGTTGGTAATCCTTTGGATCACAAGTTGGTTGTTTTCTATTAACTATTTCTTCAGGTGCTACATCTCTATAAACTACTTTTTCTCTTAAATGACCAATTGTTGCATCTGATAGAAACATTACTGGAGTTCTATATTTTTCAGCTAAATTGAAAGCTTTAATTGTAAGATCATAGCAATCTTGTACAGAAGAAGGTGAAATAACAATTATTCCATGGTCCCCATGAGTTCCCCATCTAGCTTGCATCAAATCACCTTGGGCAGGCTTGGTAGCTAGTCCAGTACTAGGACCTGAACGTTGAACATTTATTAATACACATGGAACTTCACCCATTACTGCAACTCCAATATTCTCTGACATCAATGAAATACCAGGACCACTAGTAGCTGTATATGATTTCTTACCAGCTAAAGAAGCTCCTATTATTGCTGCCATACTTCCTATTTCATCTTCCATTTGCACATAACGACCCCCTACTTGAGGAAGACGTGTTGCTGAACCTTCTGCAATCTCTGATGATGGTGTAATTGGATAACCCGCATAAAACCTTGCACCTGCAGCTATTGCTCCTTCTACTACAGCTTCGTTACCTTGTGCAAATTTAACCTTTTTATTTGTTGTCATCTTTGTTCACCTCCACTTTTATAGCAAAATCAGGGCATCTTAGTTCACATAGTTTACATCCTATACATTTTTCTTCATTACTAATTACAGGAGAACCATCTAATTCTCTTGTATATACATTTACAGGACAAAATTCTACACAGATGCCACATTTCTTACATAGCTTCCTATCAATTGTTATTTTATTCATTTCATTACTCCTTTCTGTATATTATTTATAAAACTTATATAAGCATTATTTATGCTCTTCTGCCTCCCTATGAACTCCAACAGGATTAAGAGAGAAGATTACGAGCATTAAAATACTAGCAAGGATTCCAATATATAATGAATCAATATTACTCATACCAAAGATTTCCCATAATATTGTTGAAATTGGAGCTACTATTATTGCAATCAAACCTGCTTTTTCACTAACTCTATCTTTAAAGAAAATTGCTGCTAATAGAGGAATGAATACAGTAGTTCCCCTTAAGGCCATAGATAAAAAGCCCCATTTCAAAATAAGTGAATCAGCATTTGTAAATAACATAAGTAAAGCTAAAGCAGAAACTCCAAATACGGATAATCTTAAAACTTTTAATTGAGTTTTATCGTCTGCTTTAGGATTGATGAATCTTAAGTAAATATCCCTATTCACCATGGTGCTAACACCAAGAGTAAGACCTGCTCCTGTTCCAATTACGGAAATTATCAAAGCTGCTATTGTTATTCCTCCTACCCATGGATTTAAATAGTTCAATATAAATGCTGGTAAAGCTTCTCTAGGTACTAAGTTTGGATTTACTGTTCTCATATACATTCCAATCAATGTACATACAAAGCCTATAGGTGGAATTAATAAGGCTGATAAAAATGCACCTTTTCTTGATTCCTTCCCTGTCTTACCTGCAAACATGGCTTGTAAATATGTCTGTGTCGAAGCAACACCTACTACCATAGAAAAACCTTGAGCTAATCCAGCACTAACTCCATTGCTAAAAAGATTTAACCAAGGTTCCTTTGGAAAAGCTGCTACAAAACCTTGAGTTCCTCCAAAAAACTTTAATGTCAATATTCCACTAATACCTAATGTTAGATAAAGTAAAATCGTTTTCATAATTCCTACTATACTGGTACCTAAAAATCCGCCGAAAAAGATATAAGATATTATCATTGCAACTGTTATAATTGCTGCTAATGCAACTGCCATATTAAATAATGATGATAATATCGCAATTGAAGAAATAAATTGACCAGTTATGTGAATAAATATGGCAAACGAAGTGATAATGCTAGCTGCAACCCCAGCATATTCTCCATAACTTCTGGATAAAAACTGAGATACAGTATCTACTTCTGCCTTTCTAAGGGGAATAGCCAAAAATAATCCTAAAAATAAACAAGCTATACTACTTCCTAATGTAAACCACATAGCATTTATACCTTGTTGAAAGGCAAGCTGTGCAGTTCCTATAGTTGAAGCTCCTCCTACAATAGTTGCAATTATACTTCCTGCAATTTTTGTAGTACCTAACTTCCTACTACCTACAGCAAAATCTTCAGAAGATTCCACTTTTTTTGATGAAGAAAATCCTAAAAATGAAACTATAATAATTGTTATTAAAGTACTGATATAGTGGACTGGTGTAATCATAACATCCCTCTTTTCTTAATATGTTCATTAATAAATAATGCAAATTGTATGCCAACGCTATTTTTTTAGCTAATACTTCAGAAACCTCTAAATCAAGCTAAATGGAAATTATCGAATTTTTTAAATATATTGCTCGTTTAAATATTTAAACAATAAAAATAAAAGGTGTTTAATATATGAACGTACTATATATGGAAAATTATTTTATATAGCATATTACACAAAAAAAGAGACAGGTTAACCTGTCCCTTAAGTTAATAAAATATATAGAGAATATTTAATGGATTTCTTCTAACTCCTTCATTTTTTTCCATAAAGTTGTTCTGCTTATATCTAGTTTTTCTGCTAATAATGTTTTATTGTCATCAAGTCTATTGTTTAATTCGTTGATAATCTGTAACTCCATATTGTTTAATGTATCTAGCTTTACTTTAATAATATCATTATTGTTATCAATTTTTTCTATTTCACTTTCTTCACTAAAAGATTGATCAAATATATTTTTAATAAAACTTTTCTCTACGATTTCATAGTCTGATAATATAACCATTCTCTCTACAAAATTCTCAATTTCCCTTACATTCCCTGGCCAACTATATTCCATTAATAGCTCCATAGCTTTTGGTTCTAATCCTTTAATTTTTCTATTATGTTTCCTATTCATTTTTCTTATAAATTCGTTTACTAATACTGGTATATCATCCTGCCTTTGTCTTATGGGCGGAATCCTTAGGTTCAATATGTTTAATCTAAAATATAAATCTCTTCTGAATTTGCGTTCATTAACCATTTTATATAAATCAATGTTTGTGGCTGCTACTACTCTAACATCTACCTTAACAATATGATCTCCACCAATTCTTAAAACTTCTTTTTCTTGTAGCACCCTTAGAAGCCTACTCTGAAAACTTAGAGGAATTTCACCAATTTCATCTAAAAAAATCGTACCACCATGGGCTAGTTCGAATAGGCCTGGTTTCCCTCCTTTTTTAGCCCCAGTAAAAGCTCCTTCCTCATACCCAAAAAGCTCACTTTCCAGCAAATTATCAGGTAATGCAGCACAGTTTACTGCTACAAAAGGTTTATCTTTTCTATCACTAATATTGTGAATACTCTGGGCAAAAAGCTCTTTACCACTACCTGTTTCTCCTTGTATAAGTATAGTGGTAGACGTTTTCCCAAACCTTATTGCATTATTTATAGTTTCTTTTATGGCTTTGCTAACTCCTAAAATATCACTAAATGTATGTTTAGCTATTAGGCCTTTATTATAGAGTTTGTTTCTTACAGTTCGTTCTAGGCTTTGGAGCTTTGATACTTCCTGTAAAGTAATGATAAGTCCAGATTCTTCACCTTCCACCATGACTGGGATTCTATTTAAAATTAACTCAATATTGTTTATTTTAATTATTTCCTCCAATTTATAGTTTCCGTCACCATAGACCAAATTTAAATCACGCAAATGTCTTAAATCAGAAATATTTTTACCTAATACAAAATCTGCTTCTAATTCAAAAATTTCCTCTGCTACAGGGTTAAAAGTTGTAATAACCCCGTTCTTATCTATAGCTACTATTCCTTCAGAAGAGTAGTCAATTATCGTATTAAGTCTCTCAGCCCTCTCCTTTTCTCTTTTACTTAAATCACAAATATTTTGGGCATCAATAATAGCTTGTTTAACTGCATTTCTGCTACTTTTTATAATCACTGAGTCTATTTTTTTTCCTCTTGAAGTTTCCAATATACAGCTACCCATTCCAACTAATGCAAATTGATTTTTGCTAAAAATATTCTCCGTTTGCTCTACAAATTCTTGTTTATTTCCATAATTAACAACTTCAAAATCAACATTTAGTATGCTTTTTAAGTCTTGGAGTTGATTTAACTTCTCAGATCTATAACAAAATAAAATAATCTTTTTATTATACTTTTCTTTCGCTTCCAATAATGCTTTTAATATGTCTCCAGTAGTCACTTCTACAGAGACCACTGGTATGGAAACAACTTCTTTAATAGCTTCTAACGTTCCTCCTTGACTTATTATTACATCAAACTTATTCTCCATCTTTTTAGCATATAAATGCCCATCTTTCATTATTCCGCCTTTATAAATGCTAATAGCTATTCCTAATTCCTTAGATATCTCTTCAAACATTTCGGTTAGCTCAGGATAAATTGATACAACTAATATTTTTGGGTTCATATTTACCTCCATTATGGCTTTAATCCTCACAAATAATTTGATAAGTTTATGTATCTTACCATTTTATATTAAAAATAATTATTTAAATAATTTCAGCTTGAAACATTTATTTAATTATATCATATTATCCAGTTAGATTGTTATTTCTACATCTATGTAAATTTGCTGGAAACATTGATTCCATATATGGATTAGGGATAAGTTGAATAAAATTACCGCTTTCTGGATACGATTCAAGGTTTTGGATTAGAGTTCGATTTAACCTTAATATGGCTTTAAAAAGAATTTTCTATGATTATTTTGACTATATAGAATAGGTGATTTGCAATACTGAAGTAAGATTATTTGTTTGGATTAA
The DNA here is from genome assembly GCF_021655075.1 of Clostridium sp. Cult2. Taxonomy (GTDB): domain Bacteria; phylum Bacillota; class Clostridia; order Tissierellales; family Tepidimicrobiaceae; genus Schnuerera. The sequence continues at coordinate 436 of NZ_PPXX01000059.1, read as the reverse complement.
TCATTATACGCCAATTGTTAAACTGATAGTTCAGAAGTGCCTAGGCACTTCTGAACTATCAGAAACTATTTACTAATCGGAATTGTTATTTTAATACCATCCTCTTAATTTCATTACATCTGCTACCTTTTTAACTGAAAGCATATAAGCAGCTTGTCTTATTGTAACATCTTTCTCCTCTTTAAGGGCCCATATATCATTAAATGCATTAACCATTGCAATTTCTTGTTTTTCTTCTACTTCATCTTCTTCCCAATAGTATCCATATAGGTTTTGTACCCATTCGAAATAAGATACTGTAACTCCACCTGCATTTGTTAATATATCTGGTGTAACCGGGATTCCTCTTCTTTCTAGTACTTTGTCAGCGTCTGGAGTTATAGGTCCATTAGCTGCTTCACATACTAATTTAGCATTTATCTTTTCTGCAACTTCT
>NZ_PPXX01000058.1 GCF_021655075.1 Clostridium sp. Cult2 | reverse complement strand
ACTTATTTATAATAATTGATTAATTATTTTTATTATTATTATGGTATTATTAGACTAAGATGATTAATAAGTTGAAAGGTGGTTTTATGTTTAATATAGATGAAGAGTTGAAAAAATTACCAGATGAACCTGGGGTATATATAATGAAGGATGAAGATGGACAAATAATCTATGTTGGGAAGGCTATATCCTTAAAAAATAGGGTTAGACAATATTTCCAATCTTCTCGAAACAATCCACCTAAGGTCAATGCAATGGTGAAACATATTCGTGAATTTGAATATATAATTGTAGATAATGAAGTGGAAGCCTTAATATTGGAGGCTAATTTAATTAAGAAACATAAGCCTAAATACAATATATTATTAAGAGATGATAAACAGTATCCATATATTAAGGTAACAACTAACGAACCATTTCCTAGAGTTATTAAGACTAGAAATGTTTTAAAGGATGGTGCTAAATATTTTGGGCCTTATCCAAGTGCCTATGCAGTTAACGATACTTTAGATATAATTAGAAACCTTTATCCCATAAGGACTTGTAATAAAAACTTCGAAAAAGAAGGTATAAAAACTAGACCTTGTCTAAATTACTATATAGGCAGATGTTTAGGGCCTTGCCAAGGGAATGTTAATGAAAAAAAATATATGGATATGATTGATGAAATAATAATGTTTTTAAGCGGTAAAGAAGATAAGTTAATAGAAGTAATTGAAGAAAAGATGAAGAATGCATCAGAGAATCTTGATTTTGAAAATGCTGCTAAGTATAGAGATCAAATTAACTCTCTAAATATTATTCTTGAAAAGCAAAAGATGGTAAGTTCAAATATTATCGATCAAGATGTAATAGGTATGGCAAGAGGTGTAAATGAAGTTTGTATCCAAGTATTTTTTATAAGGGCAGGTAAAATAGTAGGTAGAGAACATTTCATACTATCGGATACTTTTAATGAAGATAGAAAGGAAATCCTTAGTTCCTTTATTAAACAATTTTATCTAGGAACTGCCTGTGTTCCCAAGGAGATATTTATAGAAGAGGAAATTGAAGATATTGAAGCAGTGTCTAAATGGCTGTCAGAAAAAAGGGGCAATAAGGTTATCTTACGAGTACCTAAAAGAGGAGAAAAATCTCAGCTTATGGATATGGTAAGGAAAAATGCAATGGATATGTTAAATCAGCATGGAGATAAATTCTTGAGAAGACAAAGGCAAGAAGAGAATGGGTTAGAACAATTAAAGTTTGTATTAGGGTTAGAGAATATTCCCTATAGAATAGAAGCATATGATATTTCTAATATATCTGGTGTTTTATCTGTAGGTTCTATGGTTGTATTTGAACAGGCAAGACCTAAAAAGAGCGATTATAGAAGGTTTAAAATTCAGACTGTAACTACTCCTGATGATTATAAGAGTATGGAGGAAGTTATTAAGAGAAGATTTATTAGAGGATTAAAAGAAAAAGAGATAATGAAGGAAAATAATATAGAAATAAAAGGATTTTCTGTCTTTCCTGATTTAATAATGATAGATGGTGGAAAAGGACAAGTAAATATAGCATTAAATGTTTTGGAGGAATTGAATCTAGATATTCCTGTTTGTGGACTGGTTAAAGATGAATTCCATAATACAAGGGGTATTATCTATAATAACCGGGAGATAAACTTAGAAGAAGATAGTGCTGGATTTAGACTAATATATAAGATACAAGAGGAAGCTCATAGATTTGCCATATCCTATCATAGGAGTTTAAGGAGTAAAAAGATGTTTAAATCCGAATTAGATGATATAAGGGGTATAGGAGAAAAAAGGAAGAAGGAACTTCTCAAACATTTTTATTCCATAGACAATATTAAAAAAGCCTCTGTAGAGGAATTAGCTCAGGTAAAAAGTATGAATAGAAAAGTAGCAGAAGATTTATATAACCATTTTAATAAAAATAAGGAGAGATAATATGGATTATATAACTTTAGATAGAATTGTTGAAGATTTAAAAATGGAGGTAGTCTTTAAGGCTGATAATATAGAAGAAATAAAGATTAATGCTAGTGAAATCAATAGACCTGGTCTTCAACTATCAGGATACTATGACAAATTTGCCCATGAAAGATTGCAAATAATTGGAAATGTAGAATGGCATTATTGTAATAGCTTAACAGAGGATGTACGCTATGACAGATTTGATAAAATATTTTCCTACCCTTTTCCTGCTATTATTATATCAAGAGAACTTCCAGTATTTCCAGAGATGTTAAAATTAGGCATCCATTACAATAGAAGTATATTAAGAACAGAATTATCTACAACTAAATTTGTTAATCTACTAATAAACTATCTCGATTATGTTTTAGCTCCTGAAACTACTGTCCATGGTGTTTTAGTAGAAGTCTATGGAATGGGTATACTAATCATGGGTGAAAGTGGTGTAGGGAAAAGCGAAACAGCTTTAGAGCTAATTAAAAGAGGCCATCGTCTAGTAGCTGATGATGTAGTTGAGATTAAAAAAGTTGAAGAAGGCTTAAGGGGAGAGGCTCCAGATTTAATTAGATACTTTATGGAGATACGAGGTATAGGAATACTAGATATTGAAAGACTATATGGAGTAGGGGCTATTAAGAGTAATGAATTTATTGATTTAGTTATTGAATTTGAATTTTGGGATAGTACTAAAGAATACGACCGGGTTGGACTGGATGGGGATTCTATAGAACTACTAGGTGTTAAAGTACCAAAATTAGTTATTCCAGTAAGACCAGGCAGAAATTTAGCCATGATTATTGAAGTGGCTGCAAGAAATACAAGACAGAAAAAACTTGGCTATAATGCAGCTGTAGAGTTGAATAATAAGATAAAGAAAAGGGCTAAAGCAAGGAGGGACAAAATCATATAGTAATTGGTTGACTTTATTATTGATGTTTAATATACTTAATTTGTAGATGAAATTAATTACAGTAAAGGTTAAACTTTATTTGAATTATTTATACTGTATTATCATATAAGGGGGTCTATTAATGACAAAAGTTATGAAAACCATGGATGGTAATACTGCTGCAGCCCATGTGGCTTATGCTTTTACTGATGTAGCAGCTATATATCCAATTACACCATCATCCAATATGGCTGAACTTGTTGATGAATGGTCTGCCCATGGTAGAAAAAATATCTTTGACCAGAATGTATTGGTAACAGAAATGCAATCGGAAGCAGGAGCTGCTGGTGCGGTTCATGGTTCCCTATCAGCAGGTGCATTAACTACTACTTTTACTGCTTCTCAAGGATTATTACTAATGATACCAAATATGTATAAAATGGCTGGTGAGCTACTTCCAGCTGTATTTCACGTATCTGCAAGAGCTCTCGCAGGTCATGCATTAAGCATATTTGGAGATCATCAAGACGTAATGGCTGCAAGACAAACAGGATTTGCTTTACTTGCATCTGGCAGCGTACAGGAAGTAATGGATTTAGCAGGAGTTGCCCATCTAGCAGCTATAAAGGGAAGAGTACCTTTTTTACATTTCTTTGATGGATTTAGAACAAGTCACGAAATTCAAAAAATTGAAGTAATGGATTATGAGGAATTAAAGAAATTAGTGGATTATGAAGCACTAAATGAGTTTAGAAACAGATCTTTAAATCCAGAGCATCCATATACAAAGGGAACTGCTCAAAACCCAGATATTTATTTCCAAGCAATGGAAGCCTCAAATCCATATTATGAAAATATTGTTGAAGTTGTAATCAATTATATGAAAGAAATAAATAAGATAACAGGTAGAGACTACAAGCCTTTTAATTACTATGGACACCCAGAAGCTGAAAGAATAATTGTTGCTATGGGTTCAGTAACTGAATCTATAGAAGAAACTATTGATTATCTAATGGATAAAGGTGAAAAGGTTGGAGTTGTTAAGGTTCATCTATATAGACCATTCTCTGCAAAATATTTCTTAGATGTATTACCAAAATCCGTTAAGAAAATTGCTGTTCTTGATAGGACAAAAGAGAAAGGTGCCATTGCTGAACCACTACACTTAGACATTAAGAGTGTATTCTATGAATCGGAATTACGACCAGTAATTGTTGGTGGAAGATATGGTTTAGGATCTAAAGATACTACACCATCACAAATTAAAGCTGTATTCGATAATCTAAAAGAAGATGAACCAAAAGATAGATTTACCATAGGAATTATAGATGATGTTACTCATACATCCTTAGAAATAAAAGAAGAAATAAATACTGAACCAGAAGGAACTATTAGATGTAAATTCTGGGGATTTGGATCCGATGGTACTGTAGGAGCTAATAAGAGTGCTATAAAGATAATCGGTGATGATACAGATATGTACGCCCAAGGGTATTTTGCATACGATAGTAAAAAATCTGGTGGTGTAACAATATCTCACTTAAGATTTGGGCATGAACCAATAAAATCTACTTATTTAATCGACGAAGCTGATTTTATTTCTTGTTCAAAACAATCCTATGTATATCAATATGATTTACTAAGTGGATTGAAAGATGGAGGGAATTTCCTTCTGAACTGTAACTGGAATAAAGATGAAGTTGGAGATAATCTACCAGCTGAAATGAAGAGATATTTAGCAGAACACAATATTGACTTTTACATTATAGATGCAACAAAGATAGCCAATGATATAGGCCTTGGTGGAAGAACTAATATGATAATGCAAGCTGCATTCTTTAAACTTGCTGAGGTTCTACCATTAGACGAGGCAATAAAACACCTAAAAGATTCCATTGAAAAGACCTATGGAAGAAAAGGTGAAAAAATAGTCAATATGAATTATGAAGCAGTAGATAGAGGAATAGATGCTTTAGTGAAAGTTGATATACCTGAATCCTGGAAAGATGCTATAGATGAACCACAAGCAGAAGAAAAAGAAGTACCAGAGTTCATTAAAGATGTGGTAATTCCAATGACAAGACAAGAAGGAGATAAGTTACCAGTAAGTACTTTTGTTGGTAGAGAAGATGGAGCATTTCCACATGGAACAGCAGCCTATGAAAAACGTGGTATTGCAGTGGAGGTACCAGAATGGATAATAGAAAATTGTATCCAGTGTAACCAATGTTCCTATGTATGTCCTCATGCGGTAATAAGACCATTCTTATTGGATGAGGAAGAGAAGAAAAATGCACCAGAAACCTTTGAAACGAAGAAAGCTATAGGTAAAGGATTAGAAGGACTTGAATTCCGTATGCAAATTTCTCCATTAGATTGTACAGGATGTGGAAACTGTGCTGATGTATGTCCTGCAAAGGAAAAAGCATTAGTTATGAAACCATTTGAAGAACATTATGAAGTACAATCAAAGAATTGGGACTATGCTATAGATAATGTAGAACCTAAAGAAGATTTATTACCAGCTACTAATGTTAAAAATAGCCAATTCAAACAACCATTGCTACAATTCTCAGGAGCATGTGCTGGTTGTGGAGAAACACCATATGCTAAACTAGTAACACAACTATTTGGTGATAGAATGATATTAGCTAATGCTACAGGTTGTTCATCAATTTGGGGAGCAAGTGCACCATCAACTCCATATTGTACAAATAAGGAAGGTAAAGGGCCAGCTTGGGCAAACTCCCTATTTGAAGATAATGCAGAATATGGATATGGTATGGCAGTAGCAGTTAAGAAGATAAGAGAAAAATTAGAAATATTAATGGAAGAATTTGTAAGATTAAACATAGATAATGAATTAAATGAAGCCTTTAACCAATGGTTAGAAGGAAAAGATGATCCAACAGCATCTAAAGCTGCAGCAGGAACTATAATACCAAAATTAGATAAAGAATTATCCAATGAAAGAGGCAATGCAATTCTTAAAGAAATTGCTGAATTAAAAGACTATCTAATCAAAAAATCCATTTGGATATTTGGTGGAGACGGTTGGGCTTATGATATAGGATTTGGTGGATTAGATCATGTATTAGCTTCAGGAGAAAATGTAAATGTGCTTGTATTCGATACAGAAGTATATTCCAATACAGGTGGGCAATCATCAAAGTCTACACCAACAGCAGCAGTTGCTAAGTTTGCAGCTTCTGGTAAAAAGGTAAGGAAGAAAGATTTAGGTATGATTGCAGCTTCTTATGGATATGTGTATGTAGCACAAGTAGCTTTAGGAGCTAATATGAATCAATTAATGAAAGCATTACAAGAAGCAGAATCCTATGATGGACCATCTCTAGTAATAGCTTATGCACCATGTATCAACCATGGCATAACAACTGGTATGGGAACAAGTATTGCACAAGAAAAGAAAGCTGTTGAAACTGGATACTGGCATCTATATAGATTCGACCCAAGATTAAAAGAAGTAGGTAAGAATCCATTTGTACTAGATTCAAAAGAACCAACAAAACCATTTATGGATTTCTTAAACTCAGAAGTAAGATATACATCCTTACGTCGAACCTTCCCAGAGCAAGCTGATGAACTATTTGCAGCAGCAGAACAAGATGCTAAGGAAAGATACGAAAAATATAAGAAGATGGCAGAAGACTAGAAATATGGGACAGCGGGGACGGTTCTCGCTGTCCCACATATGAATTATGGGGTAGGCAAGGATTAAGCCTGCCTTTTTAGTATTTATCCAATTATATAATCCTTACATAATGGTCACTTTCTATGAATAATTATATTGTAGGAGGTGGCCGTTTTGCGTAAAATTATTTCTTTCATTTTACTTGGTTTTATATTTATTTGGACTTATAATCTATTTATTAATAATTTTATTGTATTGGAAGAGGTAGAAGAAGAACCATATAAGGGTATAATAGAAATAGGGGATATACCCTGGAATAATATTAGTAAAGGGAATCATTATAGATGGCTACAAGAGAGAATCAGATTTTTTGAAAGACGAAATCCAGGGGTATATATAGAACTTGCCCCTATGGATTGGGATAGGTTTTATGATAATATAAATAATAGTAAGGATGTGGATGAGATTCCAGATATTATTTCTGTAAATTCAAACTTCTTTGATTTCAATATATTAGAACCTCTAGATGAATATTTTAATAAAGAAGAATTGGAGAAATTTAAACATCATGTATTAAAATCTGTTACTTACAATAAAAATCTTGTAGCAATACCCATTGGTATAAGTACCAATGTTATGTATATTAATTTAGATAAATTCTATGAAAGGGGTATTTCTCCTCCTGTAAATGGAAACTGGACTTATGAAGAATTTATCGATAGCCTAAAACAGCTTACCTATGATTCAAAGGGAGATGGTATAATAGATCAATATGGTTTTATTGCAAGTGTTGGTGCTAATGATTATAATATTTGGGGAATCATATTATCTGATGGTGGAGAACTAATTAATCCTAAGAGAATGGAGTATAATTTTTATGGAGAAAAGGCTATTAAGGGAATGGAAAAGATTATAGATTTGAAAGACAAACACAAGGTGGTACCAGATTATTTTGGTATAATAAATGAGAAAGATGCTTGGGAAATGTTTTATAAAGATCAGAACGCTGCCATTACTATTGGAGGAGCTTGGGTATCAAATTTTTTAGAACAATTATATGGAAGTGGTAATGGATTTAATTTTGATATAGTCAACTATCCAATAGGAGACAAGGATTTGCCAGTAGCTCTTAGTAATGATATAGTTTCATATGGAATTATAAAGAAAGAAGACTCTAAAAAGACGAAAATGTGTGTTAAGTTTTTAAAATATTTAACCAACGAATCTAATCAAAAATCTTTAGAAAAAATTGGTTTATTTACGGTAAACCGTGGAATAAAGGATATGTATTTGGAAAATATTAAGATGAAGAAAATTGAGGAGAGCCTTGTTTATGCAGAATATATACCTTTTATAGATAATTGGACTGAAATCGATGCTATAGTACAGGAAGAGATAAGAAAGGCTATTCTAGGAGAAAAAGCTTCCTATGAGGCTATAGAAGATGCTAAAATAGAGGTAGATAAATTAAAGAATCAAAACTAATATATAGGAGTGGTACTTTGGAAAAATCTAAACTTCATACATTATTTAAAGATAAAAGTTTTGGAGAGATATTATTTGATGAACCTATGAAAAACCATACTTCCTTTAAAATTGGGGGACCAGCAGATGTAATGATAGTACCTAGTAGAGAAGAAGATATTATTGAATCCATAAAATTTTGTAGATATAATCATATAAAATATTTTATTATGGGGAATGGAACCAACCTATTAGTAAAGGATACGGGCATAAGAGGAGTTGTTATTAAGATTGCAAATGGGTTTGACAATTTAAAAATAGAAGGGGATAAAGCAGTTTGTCAAGGCGGAACTTTATTATCTGTAATTGCAAAGCGAGTTTTGAAAGAATCTTTAGCTGGTTTTGAATTTGCTAGTGGAATCCCAGGTACCATAGGGGGAGCTGTTACTATGAACGCTGGAGCCTATGGCGGAGAGATGAAGGATATTGTAACTAAAGTAAGAGTTTTAGACATAAATAATAATGTGGTGGAACTGAGCAATGTAGAGATGAATTTTAGATATAGAGGCAGTACAGTTATAGACAAAGAGCTGGTGGTTTTAGGAGTAGAATTTCAGTTGGGAAAAGGCGAGTATTCCCAAATAGAAGAAAAAATGAGGGATTTTACTCATAGACGAGTTTCTAAACAACCATTGGATTTACCTAGTGGTGGAAGTACTTTTAAAAGACCTATAGGTTTCTATGCAGGAAAGCTAATAGATGACGCTGGTCTTAGAGGTATTAGATACGGGGATGCTCAGGTTTCTGAAAAACATTGTGGTTTCATGGTAAATAGGGGAGAAGCAACCTTTAATGAGGTTTTCACTCTTATAAAAACGGTTCAAAAGATAGTTTATGACAAATTCAATATAATGTTGGAACCAGAGATAAAAATCATAGGGGATGACTAGAAAGGGAAGAAAATGAAAATAAAAGGAGATTATCATACTCATACCATCTATAGTCATGGAAAAGGAACTATAGTAGAAAATGTAGAAGTAGCCTTTAGGAAAGGGCTAAAAGAAATTGCCATATGTGACCATGGACCAGCCCATTACCTATATGGCGTAAAGAAAAATCATCTATTTCAAATGAGGGAAGAAATAGATGGATTGAATAAAGAATATAAAAGCAAAGGGATTAAAATTCTATTAGGTGTAGAGGCTAATATAACTGGTTATGATGGTACTATAGACGTAGATGAAGATATACTCGATATTATTGATATACTCTTATTAGGATACCATTATGGAGTTACACCAAATTCAATAAAAGATGGCTTATTTATGTATATATTGAACCCATTGTCTAAGGTATTACCTATTTATAGAGATTGGATTATTGAAAAAAACACTGATGCATTGATAAAAGCAATTAATAAATATCCAGTCAATATAATAACTCATCCTGGGTCTAAAGCAAAATTGGATATTGAGAAAATTGGAAGAGCAGCTTTTGAAAAAAATGTAGCTTTGGAAATCAATTCAAGTCATAGCCAATTATCCATAGAAAATATTAAGATAGCTTTAGGGACTAAGGTAGAATTTTATATAAATAGTGATGCTCATAATCCAACAAATGTAGGGAATGTTGAAGAAGGGATAAAAAGAGCACAAAAGGCTAATATTCCTCTTCATAGGATAAAGAACCTAGAGGATTAAATTCTGGAGGTGAAGGTGTAATGGAATTTGTAATAATTACAGGAATGTCTGGAGCAGGTAAGAGTCAAGCCATGAAAGCTATGGAAGACATAGGTTATTATTGTATGGATAATCTACCTCCTGCTTTGCTACCTAAGTTTGCTGAACTCTGTTATCAGTCTAAAAGAAATATTGATAAGGTGGCTGTAGTGGTAGATATTAGGGGAGGTATATTCTTTGAAGATTTGTTTAAAGGGCTAGAAGAGCTAAATGAAAAGGGAATAAAATATAGAATCCTATTCTTAGATGCATTGGATAATGTATTGATTAAAAGGTATAAGGAATTAAGAAGGCCTCATCCATTAAATCAAAACGGCAGAATAATAGATGGAATTCTAGAAGAAAGGAAATTGCTTCAAGAGGTTAAAAACAAGGCTGATTTTATAATAGATACATCTAAACTTACAATTGGAATGCTTAAAGAAGAAATATATAAAATATTTTTCGAGGGACTAGAATTAAGGAAGTTAACTATATCCGTAGTATCCTTTGGATTTAAACATGGGATTTTATTAGATGCAGATTTAGTATTTGATGTAAGATTTATTCCAAATCCCTATTATATACCTGAATTGAGGGATTTTACTGGAGAAGATGAAAATGTGCGAAAGTATGTATTTGACTGGGAACAAACGAATATATTTGTAGACAAATTAATGGATATGTTGGAATTTCTAATTCCTAATTATATAAAAGAAGGTAAAACTCAATTAATAATAGGAATAGGATGTACTGGTGGAAAACATAGATCAGTTGCTATTGCAAATGAAATAGAAAAAAGGCTTAAAGAAAATGAACATAGGGCTATTGTCAGTCATAGAGACTATAAATTAGCATAAAGGGGTATAGATTTATGGATAAAAAATATAGACCTGCACTAATTATGTTAGGCTGGATATCATTAGGAGTTCTTGGAATATTTTTGTTATCCATTGGGGTTTCCAGCTTTATATATGAATTTTTGGCTAATTATAGAATGAGCATAAAGATTATATTTTCAATAATTGGTATTATTCTCATTGTATTTTCAATTAAAAAATCATTTTGCCAAATCTTTAAAGGAGTTAAGAAAAATAGTCTAAATGGCAATATCAGTGGAAATGATATTAGCAATATAATCTATAGGGAAATGGTATTATCCAAAGGACCAAAAGTCGTTGTTATTGGAGGAGGAACTGGGTTATCAGTACTGTTAAGAGGTCTTAAAGAGTACACATCTAATATTACTGCAATTGTAACGGTGGCAGATGATGGAGGAGGTTCTGGTATATTAAGAGAGGATTTAGGCATGCTTCCACCAGGAGATATTAGGTCCTGTATATTAGCATTGGCCAATACAGAGCCTACTATGGAAAAATTACTCCAATACAGATTTAATGAAGGGTTATTAAAAGGACAAAATTTTGGCAATCTATTTATTGCTGCTATGAATGAAATATATGGAAGTTTTGAGATGGCCATAAAAGAAACAAGCAATGTATTAGCTGTAACGGGGAAGGTTTTACCTATGACTTTAGAAGATGTTACATTATATGCAATGTTGGAAAATGGTCATACTGTTAAAGGTGAGTCGGAAATTCCTTTAAAAAATAAAGAATTGTCCAGTAGAATAAAACGGATTTATATGGAACCTACAGTTAGTTATCCTTTGGTAGAGGCTGTAGAAGCCATTGAAGAAGCAGATTTAATAGTATTAGGTCCTGGGAGTTTGTATACCAGTGTAGTCCCTAATTTATTGGTAAACAATATAGTAGATACCATATATAAGGCAAAAGGTTCTAAAGTATATATTACAAATGTGATGACTCAACCAGGAGAAACTGATGGATATACGGTATTGAATCATGTAGAGGGCATACTTACTCATAGTAGGGAAGATTTTTTAGATTATGTAATTGTTAATATTGAGAAAATACCTGAAGAAATACTATCTAAATATGCTTCGGATGGGTCGGAGCCTGTGATTTTGGGGGAAAAGGATGAAGAAATATTAAACTCCAAAAATATTGAAGTAATAAAGGGAAATTTGATAGATATAAAAAAGGATTATATTCGTCATGACTCTTTAGAACTAAGTAAAATATTAATAGAAATTGGGAAAAACAGAGCAAACAAATACTACGTTTAAAGGAGTAAGCTAATCAACCCTTAGGTTGACAGCAATTTGCAAATGTCATCCTGAGCGATAGCGAAGGATCTTTCTTTTATAGATGTTTAGGATTCTTCACTTATGTTCAGAATGACAAAATATGATAGTTAGGGGCGATGAAAACGCCCCTCAAATTATTAACTCTTTTTAACTTCCTCTAACATCTTGGATATCAAACTACCAGCTGACTTTTTTGTGAGATTGTCATAGTTAATAGGTGTATTCAATTCTTCCGCTAACTTTTTAATGGTTTCCAACTGTCTTTTAGTTGGGGGTTCTGATAGATTAGGCATATAGTTTTCTTCAGTTTCACTTACCGTATCTTCTACAGACAATTCTTCAAAGGCTGTCATCCCCACATTAGTCAAATCCCTTAAAACCCTTGCTTTAGCGCGAGTAGAAGCCATTCTAATTAAATGAGGTACTATTGTAGAATTAACGGATTGAGGACTAGCATCTCCTAAATCCGTATATACTTCATTTTCAGTTGTAGCAGTGGCTTTACATATGGCTGTCATATTATTTTCCCTATTTGGGATTTGAATCAATTCTACTTGGATGGACTTTAAATTCTTTTGGTGGGCTAAATCCAATAGTCCTTCATAGGTTACATAGGATTTGCCCTGTAAGTTTATAATAAATTTTTCATTAATACTCATAAAACCACCTCATCTATATTTTACAAAATTTACTTAAAATTAAACGTGGAAATATTAAGTAATTATATTATATCATAGGTGGATTGTCAGTCTATTAGATTAGGTATAATATACCTAATCTAATAGTGTTTTCTAAAGCGTCTCTATGAGTTCTTTCAAAAGAATGGGAGGCATCCACTCCAGGACCAATTAATCCTACCCTAAAATCATAACCTGCTCTTAATGCTGCAGAACCATCAGAACCATAATAGGGATATATATCAATTTTATAATTTAAATCATTGTCTTCTGCCAAATTAACCAGTTTGTTTTTTAGCTCTAAATCATAAGGACCTGAACTATCCTTGGCACATATGGTTACACTATATTCATCGGAAGTTTGACCTTCTCCAGGAGCAGCCATGTCTATTGCAATGAATTCAAAGGTCTTTTTAGGAATAGCTGCACTAGCACCATGACCTACTTCTTCATAATTGCTTACAAAAAAGTTAGTAGTATATTTTGGTTTAATATTATTATCAACTAGATATTTGGCAATTCCTAATATAGAAGCAACACCAGCCTTATCGTCTAAATGTCTAGATTTAATAAATCCACTGTCAGTAACAATGGTTCTAGGGTCAAAAAATATGAAGTCCCCAACATTAATGCCTAATTTTTCTACATCTTCTTTGGAGGAGACCTTCTCATCTAACCTAATCTCCATATTATGCATATCTCTTTCAATGGTTTTGGTTTCCTGTCCATGAACATGGGAAGAGGCTTTAGTCGTGAGTATGGTACCAGAATATAACTTTCCATTGCTACTTTCAATATTAACATATTCTCCTTCTACAGTACTCCAAACATATCCTCCAATTTGGGTAAGTTTAATTCTTCCGTTAGATTTAATTTCCTTTACCATTCCACCTAAAGTATCGACATGACCAGATAAAGTAATTTCCTTTTCTTGATTTTCACCAGTAATAGTAGCAATTAATGCGCCTTTATTAGTCTTATAGGTAGGAACTCCCATAGAATTGAATTCCTTTTCAACAAAATCTATAGCTTTCTTCGTATTACCTGAAGGGCTAGAGATATTTAGCAAGGATACAAGTTTATCTACTACATAATCCATATCTAATTTCATAAATGAAACCTCCCTAAAAATATTATTCACTAACTATTATATCATCTAAGTACTATGATATTGGGTACAATTTAAAAAAATTTAGCATAATGTTTTTATTTGTAGTATAATAAGCTTAATATCCATATAGTTAATATTAATGGGAGTTGGTTTTGGTGGTTGAAGAGATAAGCGCTGGGGGTGTGGTAATATTTGGGAACGCCATACTATTATTAAAAAAATTTAACGGAGATTGGGTATTACCAAAGGGAAGAGTAGAGAAAGATGAAAACATTAGAGAAGCTGCCATTAGAGAGGTTTTTGAGGAAAGTGGTGTTAAGGCTGAAATAATAAGATATATAGGCATGGTTCATTATACTTATAAAAATATTAAAGGGAATGAAACGGTTTTTAAAACAGTTCATTGGTATCTAATGAAAGCCAATAGCATGGAGTCTATTCCTTTGAAAAAGGAAGGTTTTATAGAAGCTACTTTTGTTCACAAGGACAGGGTAAAGGATATAGTTAAATATAATGATGAGAGAAAAATCATTAAAAAAGTATTAAAGTTAATATAAAGTTAAAGTAGGAGAGATATAATGTCTTTTTCGTCAACAACTAAAAATGAGTTATCAAGATTGCCTATAGAAAATAGGTGTTGTGCCATAGCAGAGTTAGCTGCTATTGTTAGAATGAGTGGTACAATTCAAATAACTGGAATGAAAAGAATTAGTTTGAAATTTGGTACGGAAAACGCTGCCATTGCAAGAAGAATATTTACTTTACTAAAAATTTTATATGATACAGACATGGAAGTAATGGTAAGAAGGAATAGACAATTAAAAAAGAACAATAATTACCTAATAATTGTAAATAGCATGGAAATAACTAGGGAAATATTGAAAGATGTAGGATTTTTAACAGATGAGGATAGTAGTTACTATACTGTAGACTATAAAACCCCAAAGAGTTTAATAGAAAATAGATGTTGTAGAAGGGCTTATATTAGAGGTGCTTTTTTAGGTGGAGGTTCCGTTAGTAATCCAGAAAAAGCTTATCATTTAGAGTATGTAACTAATACCATGGAACACGGTAAAGATTTGTCAGAAATAATAAATTCCTTTAACCTGGATTCGAAAATAGTAGTTAGGAAAGAAAATTATGTAGTATATATTAAAGAAGGACAACAGATAGTCGATATATTAAATATAATGGGAGCCCATCAAGCATTACTTAAGTTTGAAGATATTAGAGTATTTAAGGATGTACGAAACAATATTAATAGACTTGTAAATTGTGAAACTGCTAATCTAGGTAAGACCATAGATGCTTCTTTGCGCCAGGTGGAAAACATTCAATATATAGATAGTAGAATAGGAATAGAAAAGTTACCTAAAAATCTACAGGAAATTGCTAAATTGAGATTACAATATAGGGAAGCAAGTCTTAAAGAATTGGGAACCATGCTAAAACCCACAGTAGGGAAATCTGGAGTAAATCATAGATTTAGACGAATTGATGAAATTGTAGAAGACTTAAAAAGAAGGGAGAATGAGACGTGATAAGGAAAAATGTAATTCTTAATAATGAAGTTGGATTGCATGCTAGGCCAGCTGCATTATTTGTTCAAATAGCAAATAAATTTTCAAGTAATATATATATTGAGTTAGAAGGTAAAAAGGTAAATGGGAAAAGTATTATTGGAGTCATGTCTTTAGGAGCATTTCATGGTGAAGAGATAACCATAATTGCTAAAGGTGAGGATGAAGAGGAAGCCATTGTGGAGTTATCAAAATTAATAGAAGATGGATTAAAAGATTTGTAAATAAAGAAAATCCCTTCAGTGAAGGGATTATTTATTTGTTAAATTATTTTATTCATTACATTTTCTATCAAGGTCAAATCAATTACTCTAAAATCATCAAGAACCTTTTCCGTCCAATTAGGTGTAGGTTTATTTTTAATAAACTTTTTAGCTGTAGTAATACTTTTCTCAATAATCATCAAACTATCATAATCCATAGAATCTTTATTTTTACTTATCATTATGGTTTTATAAGGGGTTTCGTTGGGCTTCACACTTCCAGATAGAGGATGGGTTAAAAGCTTATGTCCCTTGTGAATCTTATCCCTAACATATTCCAATACATCTAAATAAGTAAAATCTTCATCATATTTGATTTCATTAGTATCCTTATATTTTTCATATACATATTTGTTGTTTGTTATAATAATATTTTTCATTTTTGACCTCCAAACTATTAATATATTTATTTTATCATAAATATCAAATAAATTATATTGTTTTATTTTATCATATTACTCAAGAGGGGGTAGGTTGAATTAGAAAATTTTATATCTTCTTGGCAGGAAATTAAAAGGAATTAGATTTAAGGGGAACAGAAAAAGAGGAAATACTTCAACAGATAATGGATATGTTATTGCAAGCTCAATCTGAAGATAAATCTATATTAGTAAAACTCTCACTTAACTGGGAGTTTAATTTTTTCATAATTATGATAGAATAAAGGTATAAATATACTTAGAAGGGGTTTTATTATGGCTTACCAAGACAAATTTATCCATTTACATGTTCATACTGAATATAGTTTATTAGATGGTTCTAGTAGAATAGGAGACCTTTTAGATAGGACCAAGGAATTAGCAATGGATACTATTGCAATAACAGACCATGGTTCTATGTTTGGTGTAATAGAATTTTATAAGCAAGCTAAAAAAAGAGGGATTAAGCCAATACTAGGTTCTGAAGTATATATGGCCATTAATAAGCATACGGAAAGGGAGCCAAAGGATAAGAACCAATACCATCTAGTGCTATTGGCAGAAGATAATATAGGTTATCAAAATCTAATGAAAATAGTTTCTGAAGGATATGTTAGTGGTTTTTACTATAAACCAAGGGTAGACCATGATGTATTGGAAAAGTATAGCCAAGGAATTATAGCCTTAAGTGGTTGCTTAGGTGGAGAAATTCCCAATTATTTATTAAATGGAAATTATGAAAAGGCAAAGGAGATAGCTCTTAAGTTAAATAGAATATTTGGTCAAGATAATTTTTTCTTAGAGATACAAGATCATGGTTTAAGGGAACAAAAAGATATTAATGAACAACTGATTAGATTGAGTGAAGAAACAGGAATACCATTAGCCGCTACTAATGATGTCCATTATTTGAAAAAAGAAGATGCAATAGTTCATGACGTACTTTTATGTATTCAAACGGGAAAGACAATAGATGAAACAGATAGAATGAGATTCCCCACCAATGAATTTTATTTAAAATCCTATGATGAAATGAAGTATATTTTTCAATCTACAGAAGAAGCTTTGGAGAATACCGTAAAGATAGGTGAAAGATGCAATGTTACTTTAGACTTTGATACTTTGCATTTACCGGAATTTAAGGTACCGGAAAGGTATACTGATATAGAGTATTTAAAGAAACTTTGTATGGATGGATTGGGAAAAAGGTATAAAGAGATTACTCCGGAAATAATGGATAGATTTGATTTTGAATTCAACACCATAGTTGAAATGGGATATGTGGATTATTTTCTAATAGTATGGGATTTTATTAAATTTGCTAAAGATAATGGGATAATGGTAGGGCCTGGTAGAGGTTCAGCTGCAGGGAGTATAGTTTCCTATGCTCTAGGTATTATAGATATAGATCCATTAGAATATGATTTATTATTCGAAAGGTTTCTAAATCCTGAACGGGTATCAATGCCAGATATTGATATAGATTTTTGCTACGAAAGAAGAGAAGAAGTTATAGATTATGTGGTAGAAAAATATGGAGAAGATAGAGTAGCACAGATAGTCACCTTTGGTACTATGGCAGCTAGAGGAGCTATCCGAGATGTGGGAAGGGCTATAAATATGTCATATGGTGAAGTAGACTTTATTGCTAAACAAATCCCTATGGAAATAGGTATAACTATAGAAAAAGCGTTGGATATAAATAAAACTTTAAGGCAAATGTATGAATCAAAAGAAGAAGTTAGAAATTTATTAGATTTAGCGATGGCAGTAGAAGGGTTACCAAGACATACCTCTACTCATGCAGCTGGTGTAGTGATTTCAAAAGAACCTATTACTACCTATGTGCCCCTATCAAGAAACAATGATGCTATTACTACCCAATTCAATATGATAGAGCTAGAGGAATTAGGTCTTTTAAAGATGGACTTTTTAGGTTTAAGAACTCTTACGGTAATTCGGGATGCTATTAATTTAATTGAAATAAACCATGGATTAAAAATTGATTTATCCAATTTGAGTTACGATGACCCAAAGGTAATAGAGTTATTTGCTAAAGGAGATACTTTAGGAATATTTCAATTTGAATCTGCTGGTATGAGACAATTTTTAAAGGAATTAAAACCAAATATGTTTGAAAATCTAATAGCAGCCAATTCCTTATTTAGGCCTGGTCCAATGAATCAGATACCCCAATATATTGCAAATAAGTATAATCCAGAAGATATAGAATATCTGCATCCAAAACTTAAACCTATTTTAGATGTTACCTACGGATGTATTGTATATCAAGAACAGGTAATGCAGATAGTTAGGGATATAGGCGGTTTTACTATGGGTGGTGCTGATTTATTAAGAAGAGCTATGGGAAAAAAGAATATGGAGGTAATGGAAAAGGAAAGAAGAAGGTTTATCTACGGAGAAACAGACGAAAAGGGAGAAGTAATTATTAAGGGAGCTTTAAGAAATGGCGTAAATGAAAAAATTGCTAACAAGATATATGACTTAATGATAGATTTTGCTAAGTATGCTTTTAACAAAAGTCATTCAGCAGCTTATGCTGTAGTTGCATATAGGACAGCTTGGCTCAAATATTACTATCCAGTAGAATTTATGGCTGCTTTAATAAGTAGTGTTATGGGGGACACTAACTCTGTTTCACTATATATTCAAGAGTGTAAAAGGTTAGGAATTGAGATATTACCACCAGATATTAATGAAAGCTATAAAAAATTTACAGTTATAGATGGAAAGATTAGATTTGGTTTGATGGCTGTAAAAAATGTAGGGGAAAATTTTATAGAAACAATTATTAAAGCAAGAGAAGATGGTGTTTTTACCAGCTTTACAGATTTTTGTGAAAGAATCGAGAACATTGACCCTTCAGTAATGAATAAAAGAGCTGTGGAAAGCCTTATTAAATGCGGGGCTATGAATAGTTTAGGAGGAAATAGAGCTCAGTTATTATCAATCTTTGAAAGGACTATGGATGGAATCCATGCAGATAGAAAAAGAAATATTGAAGGTCAGTTTTCCATGTTTGAAAAAATAGATACTAAAATATCTAAAGACAATTTACCGGATTTAAAAGAATTTCCTCAGAAGAACTTATTAGCTATGGAAAAGGAAATGTTGGGAATCTACATTAGCGGCCATCCATTGAAACCTTATGAAGAGGAACTCAATAATATATCTACAATAACTACTACTGAATTGTTACAAACTCAAGAACAACTAGAGGATAATTTAACTGAGAATATAGATGGCAAAAAAGTAATAATTGGAGGTATTATTGTTTCAAAAAAGAACAAAATCACTAAAAATAATAATATGATGGCTTTTATAACTTTGGAAGATTTATATGGTGCTATAGAGTGCATTGTATTTCCTGCTACTTATGATAGGTATAGTAGATTAATAGATGAAGATAGTTTAGTGGTGATTGATGGAAAAGTAAGTTTAAATGAAGAGGAAGAACCTAAAATAATCTGTGAAAAAATAACCCCATTAAATAAATATAAAAAAGGTAAAATATATTTAAAAATATCTAAAGAAAAGCCATTAACCACTTTTAATTCTATTAAAAAAATACTAGGAAAATATAAAGGGGAGACTCCTGTATATGTATATATGGAAGGAGAAGGGAAGACTGTAATAGCTCAAAGGAATTTATGGGTTGATGCAAATCAGGAATTATTATATGCTGAATTGGCAGAAATATTAGGGAAAGATAATATTAAAGTTTCCTAGGATGTAAACACTAAAAAACATTTATATTATATGCTATAATTGTAATTATGATAATTTTAAAGATATTCTTAACATTAAATAATAGTTAGGAGAGTGTAAAATGTGGACTGCAGTTTATTTGGCTACAAGTTTAGATTCAGCAACAAAGATTGAAAAAAAGCTGCGAGATGAAGGATTTTTAATAAAAAAACAGCTATTTTCTAGAGATGGAGATGAAGAACTATATGAAATATTAGCCCCTGAGTTTGAAGCCAATGAAATACAAGCAGCACTATTTGATTTAGGTATTATTTAATTGAATATTTCATAATTGGGAGGAGAAAATATGAAGACAATAGGTATACTAACTAGTGGTGGAGATGCACCTGGTATGAATGCTGCCATTAGGTCCGTTGTGAGAACGTCCATATATAATAAGGCTAGGATTTTAGGAATTAAACAAGGTTATAATGGATTAATTAATGGCGATATTGAAGAGATGAATCTATCCTCTGTAGCAGATATAATCCATAGAGGCGGCACTATGTTAAGGAGTGCAAGATGCGATGAATTCAAAACTGAACAGGGATTAAAGAAGGCTTTAAACGTAATAAATGTTTTTGGGATAGATGGATTAATTATATTAGGTGGAGATGGAACTTTTAGAGGAGCAAAAAACTTATATGAGGCAGGGATACCAACTATTTGCATTCCATGTACTATAGATAACGACATGGGGTATACTGATTATACTATAGGATTTTATACAGCTGTGGAAACGGTAGTTGATGCAATAAGTAAAATAAGAGATACTTCTACATCTCATGGTAGAGCTAATATAGTTGAAGTAATGGGAAGGGAATGTGGAGATATAGCTCTTTATTCTGGACTAGCTGGCGGGGCAGAAAGTATCATTGTTCCAGAAGTTGAGTTTGATGCAGATGAAGTATCTAGGAAAATAATTCAAGGGAGGATTAGAGGCAAACTTCACCACATAATTGTATTAGCAGAAGGTATAGGTAATGCTTATGAAGTAGCAAAAGAAATTGAAGAAAAAACTAGTGCAGAAACAAGAGTTACTATATTGGGTCATATACAGAGAGGTGGGACACCTACTGCCTTTGATAGAATTATTGCTAGTAAGATGGGTAATATGGCAGTAGAATTATTACTTTCAAGTGATTCAGGTAAAGCCTTAGGTATAAAATGTAATGAATTAATTAGTATGGATTTAGATGAAGCGTTAAACACTAAAAAGGAATTTGATAATAATATGTATGATATTGCTAAAATACTTTCTATATAGGGAAGAGGTGGAATTATGAAAAAAACAAAGATAGTTTGCACTATAGGGCCTGCTTCTGACAAAGAGGAGATTTTACGAGAATTATTTTTAAAAGGATTAAATGTGGCGAGACTTAATTTTTCCCATGGAACCTATGAAGAACATAGAAATAGAATTCAGACTATAAAGAAATTAAGAGAAGAATTAGAATTGCCTATAGGGATTATGCTAGATACAAAAGGACCTGAGATTAGATTAGGTAGTTTTAATCAAGAGAAAATAGAGTTAAAGGATGGAGAATACTTTACCTTAACTACAAGAAACTTAGTTGGGAATCAATCAATAGCTAGTGTCTCCTATGTAGGGTTAGGAAGAGATGTGAAAAAAGGTGATAAAATATTAATAGATGATGGTTTAGTAGAATTGGAAGTTGTTGAAATTGGTAGTGAAACAGATATTAAGTGCATTATTATAAATGGAGGGATAATAAAAGACCATAAGGGGATAAATATACCTAGTGTATCAATTAATTTACCAGCAGTAACAGAAAAGGATATCAAAGATATAAAATTTGGAATAGAAAATGATATAGACTTCATTGCAGCCTCATTTATGAGAAAGGCAGAAGATGTGTTAGAAATAAGAAGAATACTAGAAGAAAATGGTGGAGAGCATATAGATATCATATCTAAAATTGAAAATCAAGAAGGTGTTGATAATATTGATGAAATAATAGAGGCTTCCGATGGAATTATGGTAGCTAGAGGAGATTTAGGAGTAGAAATAGAAACAGAGGAAATACCCCTTATTCAAAAGCAAATAATAAAGAAATGCAATATAGCTGGAAAACCAGTAATTACAGCTACCCAGATGTTAGATTCCATGATGAGAAACCCAAGGCCTACAAGGGCAGAAGTTACAGATGTGGCAAATGCCATTCTTGATGGAAGTGATTCCATAATGTTATCTGGAGAAACAGCAGCAGGTAAATATCCTATTGAATCATTAAAAACCATGCATAATATTGCAACAAGAACTGAAACCTCTTCTGAGTATATAGAAATGTTAAAACATAAATCAGTAGATAAAAACATATCAACAACTAATGCCATAAGCAAGGCGACTTGCACAACAGCTGAGGATTTAAAAGCTAGTGCAATTATTACTGCTACATCATCAGGATATACATCTAAAGCTATATCAAAATTTAGACCAAAAGCTCCAATAATTGCAGCCACAACAAGTGAACGAGTAATGAGAAAGTTGTCCTTAGTATGGGGAGTATATCCTGTATTATCATTAAAAAGTGATGTAACAGATGAAGTGATAGATAGGTCAATCCATAGCGCTATGGAAAAAGGCTATATAAAAGAAGGGGATTTAATAGTAATAACAGCTGGTATACCTGTAGGTGTTTCTGGAACTACCAATTTGATAAAAGTCCATACTGTAGGAAAGGTATTGGTAAAAGGAACAGGAATAGGCAAAAAATCTATTACAGGGAAGGTATGTACTGGTAGCAGCAAAAAAGAGTTAGTAAACAAATTTAGAGAAGGAGATATTTTAGTTAGTCGATTTACCGATAGAGATATGGTGGATTTCATGAGGAAAGCTTCAGCTATCATAGTTGAACAAGGAGGATTAACATCTCATGCAGCAATAGTTGGATTAAACTTTGATAAACCAACAATTGTTGGCGCAAAAGATGTTACAAAAATTTTAACAGATGGAGATATAGTCACAGTGGATGCTGTAACTGGACTAATCTATAAGGGAGAAGCTAGAGTTCTATAGAGGTGAATGGATAATGGAAATAAATACATCTATTAGAGTTTAAATACGCCTTACGTAATAAGGAGATACTATATGAAAAGAATTGTTTTACTATTAATTTTACTACCTATATTGGATTTATATATATTGATTAAAGCTTCTCAAACTATGGGATTTGGAGTTACCGTGGTTCTTATAATACTAACAGGAATTGCAGGTTATTATTTAGCAAAAACTGAAGGAAAATTGGTTATAAGGAGTATAAATAGTGCCATGTCTCAAGGAAATATACCAGGGAATGAAATACTAATTGGGCTTTCTATTCTAGTTGGTGGGTTTTTGTTATTATTACCTGGGATTGTTACAGATATAGTTGGCATAACCATGGTATTACCTGGAACTAGAAATTTTTATAAAGAATATTTTAAAGAAAAAATTGAAAAATTGATTAATAAAGGCTATACTAAGATTATGATTAGATGGTAATACATTAATCATATAGGGCACTACTTGTGTCCTATTTTTCTGGATAATATATCATGCAAAAGAAGCATAAGGAGGACTATTATGAAAGAAAAGCTAAGTTTACAGCAAAATATGTTGATAGGTTCGTTGTTATTTGGGCTATTTTTTGGAGCCGGGAATCTCATTTTCCCGATACAAATGGGACAAGCAGCTGGAAGTAATACTTTTGTAGCTACTATCGGGTTTTTAATTACAGGAGTAGGCTTGCCAATGCTAGGCATTATTGCATCAGCACTTTCAGAAAGTGATAGTTTATATCATATGGCAGAGTCTATTAATACAGGTTATGCAATTTTTTTTACCTGTGCATTGTATTTAACAATTGGCCCATTATTTGCTATTCCACGTACTGCTACTGTTGCTTTCGAAGTGGGAATGCGTTCCTTTATGATAGAGGGGCAATTAAAGATAGGACTATTTATTTTCTCATTAATTTTTTTTGCTTTAACTCTCTATTATTCACTGAGACCAGGACGAATTTTAGACTGGGTTGGCAAATATCTTAATCCTGTTTTTTTGGTACTCTTATCGATTTTATTGATTGCTGTAATTATTAATCCAATGGGAAAAGTTAATCAGTATCAACCTCAAGGGAATTATGCTACCGAACCGTTACTTACAGGATTATTAGATGGATATAATACTATGGATGCTTTAGCATCTTTAGCTTTTGCAATTATTATTATTTCTAATGTAAAAAAGCTGGGTGTAAAAAGCCCAAATTCAATTGCTATTGAAACCTGTAAGTCAGGTTTGGTAAGTGTTATTGGCATGACTGTTATATATGCGCTATTAGCTTATATGGGAGCTACAAGCCTAGGAAGTATGAACCGTGTAGATAACGGAGGGATTATATTATCTATGGTAAGTAATCATTATTTTGGATTTATTGGGAAGATTCTAATAGCAGCTATTGTGGCAGTGGCATGCTTAAAAACAGCAATTGGTTTAATTACCTCCTGTGCAAAAATGTTTAACGAAATGTTTCCCAAATCCATTTCATATAAAAGTTATGCTATTTTGTTTACTATATTTTCTTTTATAATTGCTAATTTTGGATTAAATAATATAATTCAGTTATCTATACCAGTACTTATGTTTTTATATCCTTTAGCTATTACCTTAATTATACTGTCACTATTAAGTCCATTTATTCATAAAGAGAGTGTTGTTTACAGATGGACAACTGTTTTAACTATTATTGCAGCATTTTTTGATTTATGTAAAGCATTGCCACAGTCTATGCAAGGAAATGTAGTTATTAAGGGGATTGTTAATTTTGCACATCTATATTTACCTGGGTTTGATTATGGATTTGGATGGGTAATACCGGCAATTTGTGGATTTGTTATTGGATTAATAGCTTGGGGAATCCGTTCAACCAAATATTTTGGTAAATCCTATTGAAAAGGAAAGACAGTTGAGGGGCTGAAGATTAAAACAGCCCCTTTTTTAAAAACTATTTAAACTAGAATTGGCTTCATAGATAATGTAATAACAAGAAGTTATTTAATAGAAAGGAGAAAATAATATGAACAAAGTTGAACATTGGTACGATAATGAATATGATGAATGGGAAAGACTTGAACGACATAAAATTGAATTTGATATTACTAAAAGATATCTTGATGAGTATATAATAGGTGAGAATTTAGAAATATTCGATATTGGGGGTGGACCTGGTAGATACTCTATATATTTAGCAGAAAAAGGACATAAGGTATCATTACTAGACTTATCAAAACGTAATATTGAAGTTGCAAAAAAGAAATCAAGAGAGAAAAACATCACATTGGAAGCTTATATCCATGGAAATGCATTGGAACTAGAGCAACATGAACAAAAATATGATGTTATTCTTTTAATGGGTCCCTTATATCATTTAATCCAAGGAGCGGACAGAAAAGCTGCTGTTAAAGGAGCTTTGAGATTGTTAAAACCAAATGGAATTATTGTTGTTTCTTTTATATCTAACTATGCCCCAATACAGGATTATTTAAAAGGGGTGCATCCAATTGAATCTGTAGATGAATTACTCGGGTATCTAAAAGATGGAGTAAATACAGGAGAATCAGGATTTACAACAGCTTATTTTACTGATTATAAAGAGGCTAAGGATTTAATGAATAGTTTTGGACTAACTGAAATAGTATTTGCTGGTGTTGAGAATATTCTAGGAGCCAAAGAAAATGAGATCAACATGTTAGAAGAAAGAGAATATAGAAAATGGTTAGAAATAGGTTATCAATTAAGTAGAGATGAAAACCTTATAGGTACAAGTGAACATTTTTTGTATATTGGGCGGAATTAATTATGAAAAAAAGAGTAACAAATAAAGAATTATATTATTATCTAATAGATGAAGTGACTGAAACTTTTGAACTTATAATAAATAAACATGAATCTTACTCATCTAAAGAGGTTAAAAGGATTTTAAAGAATAAAGGAATATTTATTACTCAGCTGAATTGTATAGGACTTTTTTATAATGATTGAAATTGTCACTTGACAATATTTACAGTTATTAATATACTAACATTAGAAGGATATCAAAACATAAAAAGTTTAGAATAAATTTAGAGCAAATTCGAAAGGAGAGTACTAGATGATACACAAGATAAATGGTAAGGAATTTAACTTTACATTTAGCAAACCTTTGGAGTTATTGTATGCACTTATTGCAGTATCATTTGAGGATGAACTTTTAGAGGATATTGATAAAAAGGTTAAAGGGAATATGCAAAGCATAATAGATATGGTAGACAATATGAAAGGAAGGCTATCAAGCTACATGAGATGGGAGCTTCAGTACTTTTTTCATAAATATACATGCACTTATTGTACTGCAATGGGAGTAACAATTTATATGTCATACCTAAACCATAATCCTAAGGTAAATACTATTGAAGAAATGCTCGAAATAATTGATAAAAGTGATGAATACACAATGATTTCATATGTGATAGAGAGTATATTTTATGAAAACAATAATAAGAATATTCATGAAGTTTATGATTGGGATATGATTAAAAATAATCCTAATGAACTGCTGAATATTATTGAAAAACTTGAATTAACCGATGAAAATATGAAACTGAAACTTATAGAAAGTATTGAAAATCCTAAAGAAACAAAACAAAGATATATTATGCTTTTTAAGCAGTTCTATGAAAAGGCATATATGCCCTTTGAAGAGGAAATACATAAAGCAATATTACCAGCAATGGAACAGTATGAGAAGGAGTTCTTATCAAATTCTGAAAAATTTTGCAGAAAATATTTTTTAAAGGATATAAATGTTTTTGGACAAGTAATTATGATTCACATAAGCTTTTTTAAATACAGGGGTTCTGATTACTGGTCTTCAAGGAAAGGCATAGAATGTATTATTTTTGGGAGTGAAACATGGAGGTTTATTAAGGAAGAACCTGAAAGGGAAAGAATATTGAATTTTTTAAAGGCTATTTCTGATAAGCGTAGGATGAGTATAATTGAGCTTTTGGCTGAGAAGCCCTGGTATGTAAATGAAATAGCAGAAGAGATAGGCATGAGTGCAGCCACAACCTCGTATCATTTAACAAACCTACAAGAATTAGGAATAGTGGACTTCCAGAGGTATGAGCATAGGTTCTATTATTATCTTAATAAGGATAAACTTCGGGAGTTGTTTAATGAGGCAATGAAAATCTATCTGCATGAGTAGCCCAAACTCATGCATTTTTTCAAACATAACATTCGAAAAATATAGAAAGTTACAATTAAACACAAATATTTTTCTAAACATCCTATATAAAACATAATGGAAAGTTAGTATTACATATATAACTAAATAAGTCTGTAGTGGATGTATGGAAAGATACCATTAGAGCATCAATGCTTTTATAAGAAATAAAAGGAGGAAAAAACATGAAAGCAAAAAAAGAAAATAGTCTTTTTGAAAGGTTAAGCCAATTGGGACCATTTTTAAGACCCTTAAGAGGCTGGATAGTTCTAAATTGTATTGCAGCTTTTTTAAAAGGAATGATAACGATTTACTTTTCCTTTGCAACAAGAAATCTTACTGATATGGCCATAAATAGGCAGGTTAGTGAGTTTAAAAGCCTTGTATACTTTACTATTATTATAGTAGTTGTGGGTATTATTGTTGGTTATATACAGAAGTATTCATCAGTAAGTTATAAAGGGAATTTTGCTTATAATATAAGAAACTATATTGTTAAGCACTTCATAGAATTACCATTGAAAGTTAAAGAGAAATATCATTCTGGTGATATTGTTTCCAGAATAAATAATGATATATCAATGGTCACGGAGTTAATTGGATTCATACCTGAAATTATATTAAATCTAGTTATGTTTATAGCTGCATTTATATATATGTATTCTATAAACTGGAAGCTGCTTTTCTCTAGTGTAGTTTTAATACCACTTACAGGATATTTATTTAATATGGTTTCAAAGCCTATGGAGAAAAATTCGAGACAGATAATTGAGGATACTGCGAAGATAAATGCACTTGCAAAGGATACAATAAATGGGGTCTATATATTGAAATCATTTAGTTTGGAAGAAATCTTATTCAAAAAGTATAAGAAAAATATAGAAGAAATGATTAACAAGGGAGAAAAAATAGTGAGGATAAATGCAAATCTAATGAGACTTTTCCTTGCTTTAAGATATATACCACAACTCATAATACCTTTATTTGGCGGATATCTTGCAATTAAAGGTGAAATTACAGTAGGTCAGCTTTTGGCTAGCACTCAATTAATTTGGTATCTATTTACTCCTGTGGAGGCTATACTTGGTTTAAATAAGCAAATGCGTTTGGCCATACCAGCTGTTGATAGAATATTTGAGATTATTAACGAAGAGATAGAATTTCCAGTTGGTGAGAAATTCAAAACTAAGGATAATTATCCAGCTATAGAATTTTCAGGGGTTTACTTTGGATACAATGGGGAGAATCAGGTTTTAAGTAACATAAGTTTTCAATTAGCAAAAGGGACTATTACAGCAATTGTTGGACCAAGTGGATGTGGTAAGACTACGATATTGAAACTGTTGTGTAGTTTGTATAAAAACCAGGAGGGAAATATTGAAGTTTTAGGAAATAATTTAAAGTATTGCAGTCCTTCAGATATAAGAAGAAATATATCCTATGTATCACAAAACACCTATTTATTCCCAACAACAATATTAGAGAATATAGCCTATGGAAGGGAAGAAGCTACAGAAGACGAGATTATAAAGGCTGCAAGACTTGCAAATGCACATGATTTTATAACGAGTTTACCAAATGGATACAACACAGTAATAGGTGATGGAAGTGTTAAACTATCTGGGGGAGAGCAGCAGAGGATTTCCCTTGCTAGAGCTATATTAAAGGATGCTCCAATACTTCTTTTAGATGAAGCTACCTCAGCTTTAGACCTTGAATCGGAAAGTCTGGTACAAAAATCACTTTATGATTTTATGAAAAATCGTACAGTATTAATGGTTGCTCATAGGTTATCTACAATAAAAAATGCAGATATGATATTAGTTATGAAAGATGGAGAAATCATTGAAAGAGGAGTACACGAGGAACTTATTGTTAGAGACAGTTTCTACAAGATACTGTATAATAAGCAAATTAATTTTAGAGATTATGAGGGAGGAATGGCAAATGCGTAAAAAGCTAAAGGAAAATGAACTTATAAGAATTCTATTATTTATGAAACCTCACATAATAAAATATATAATTTCAGTGATAGTTGATTCTGGATTTACATCCATATGCTATAATATCGTTCTTGCCTATATAATGAAGGATGTTATAAATGCAATAACCTATGGCAATATTTTGTTGATAAAAAGAGCATTTTTCATAGCGATAGGATCCTTTTTAATAGCTTTTATACTGCAGCCATTATTTAAGTATTTACACCAATGTTATGCCATAAAAGCCATGGGCAATATTAGAATTGGTGTATTTAAACATATGGAATCCTTGACTGTGAAAAATTTTGAAGGGCGACACACAGGGGATTTAATTACTAGAATGACAAATGACATTGATGCTATCCAAGAGGTATACATGACTCACATTCCTATGCTTTCATTTGCTTTTATACATGGGACTGTTGCTATAATTTCCATGTTATTAATGGATTGGCAATTTGCTATAATAGCTATTGTTATTGGATTGGTGTCTGTTTTTATAAGCATTTTATTCAGCAAACCTTTGAGAAGGGCTGGAGATGATGTGCAGAGAAGAATGGGCGGGATGACTCAGAGTTTAATTGATGTATCAGATGGATTTATGGAAACAAAGATGTTTAATATAGAAGGTAAGATATTTGATAAATATGAAAATGAAAATGGGAATTTAAATGCAGCAGTTATCAAAGGGGGAAAGATAAGCTCTATATTAGAGGTTATTAATGATACATATGGAACTTTAAAGACAATAGGATTGCTTACATTAGGCTTATATATGTCAATGAAAGGGAAAACAGACATTGGTACAATAGCAGCAATATTGCATTTGCAAGGAAATGCGAGCTTTTTATTTGAGAATATTGGACAATTTATTGCTGGTATTCAAAAATCTCTTGCTGGTGCATGTAGAGTATTTGAGTTATTAAATAGCCCTACTGAATCATATAATACTAAAGAGTATAACAAAAGCGATCTTTTTTCAAACAGTATGATAGAGATGAAAAAAGTTTGCTTTAGCTATGATGATGAAAGAGTGCTAAATAAGGTTGATATATCTGTAGAGGAAGGGAAAATGGCAGCAATTGTAGGAGCAAGTGGAGGGGGAAAAAGTACATTGATAAAATTACTTATGGGATTTTATAATGTAGATGATGGTGAGATATTTGTAGATGGTAAATCCATAGGGAGTAAATCATTAAGAGAATTAAGAGAAATGGTTGCTTATGTACCCCAAGATTCCTATCTTTTTTATGGAACTATTGAAGAAAATATAAAGTATGGTAGGTTGGATGCAACAAAGGAGGAAATAATAAAGTCAGCAAAAATGGCATATGCTCATGATTTCATAATGGAGACTCCTGATGGATACAATACCATGGTAGATGAAAAGGGTGCCAATCTTTCAGGAGGACAGAAACAGCGTATTGCAATAGCAAGGGCAATTCTCAAAAATGCTCCCATATTGCTTCTAGATGAAGCTACATCTGCTCTTGATTCTGAATCTGAACAGCTTGTACAGTTAGCACTAGATAGGTTAATGGAAGGACGAACTACATTAGCTATAGCTCATAGACTTTCAACAATTGAAGCAGCAGATGAAATCTACGTTCTTCAAGATGGAAAGGTTATGGAAAAGGGAAGACATATGGATTTAATATCTATGGAAGGAATATATAAACATCTTTATGACCTTCAGGTAAAAGGAAATAATTAAAAAGTTGGCAGCACATAAACCTGCTAAGCTTGTGAAAGAAATGATATATCATTTATAGAGAAAAAAGTGGATGATAAATATTGTTTTAATATATGGTTTATTAGGGTAACTATAATGTAGAAAAGATTATAAGCACTATAGAAAGGAGATAATAATGAAAAGAATAGCCATATTAATAGAGAATATGTTTGATGAAAGGGAGTTAATCTATCCTTATTTTAGGTTATTAGAAGAAGGGTATGAAGTTCACCTTGTGGGAACTGAAAAGGAAACTAATTATATTTCAAAATCAGGTCTTAGTGAAAAAAGCACCCATTCATCTAAGGAAATATCAGCAAAGGATTATGATGGAGTAATCATTCCAGGAGGTTTTTCTCCCGATTATATGAGAAGGTGTAAATACACAGTCGATTTTGTAAAAGATATGGATAAGGAAAACAAGCTAATAGCTGCAATCTGCCATGGTCCATGGATGATGGCATCATCTTGTAATCTTAAAGGTAGAAAAGTAACTTCGTTCTTTTCTATCAAGGATGATCTAATAAATGCAGGAGCGGATTATTTAGATGAGGAAGTAGTAGTGGATGGAAATTTAATTACTTCTAGGACACCTAAAGACTTGCCAGTATTTCTAAAGAAAATAATTGAAAAATTAAATGAAAATTAATAAAAAAAGAAGCATTCTAAAAGGGAGTATATTACCTTAAGGATGCTTCAAATATTATAATGGACATATTAATATATAAGCCCTAAATCATTTTGGATTTAAGTCCATTTGAAAAGTCTATGGCAAGGTTAATAATATAGGTTAATTTCGTAATTAATTTAGGAAATTAGGTATTCTTATATACTTAATATATATACTAAGGTTATAGAAAAAATTATGGTGGTGTATTTATGAGAGTTAGATTAGGCTACGTTTCAATTGCTTTAGGTCTTCCCAAAACCACATCTTCTAGCAATGTAACTTACACATATTATCAAAAGCTGACAACGGAAGAAGAAAAACTAAACAAACTTAAAAAGGTTTCCTACTCTAATATAGTGGATTTAAGAAAGATACTGAAATACAATATACAAAATAATATTCATTTTTATAGAATAACCTCTTCCCTTATTCCCCTTGCTACCCATCCAGAGGTAAATTGGGATTATAGAAAAATCTTTGCTGTGGATTTTAAGATTATTGGAGATTTAATAAAAAAATATAATATGAGAATAGACACCCATCCAGATCAATTTAATGTAATAAATAGCGTTAATGATAAGGTAGTGGAAAGTACAAAGAGAAATCTATGGTTTCATGTTAATTTATTTAAAGATATGGGATATCCCCTTGGTAAAATGGTACTCCATATAGGAAGTGCTACGGGGGGTAAAAAGACAGCTATTAAAAGGTTTGAAAATAATTTTAAAAAATATCCTGATGAAATAACATCTAAACTCATTTTAGAAAATGATGATAAAACATTTACCGCCATGGAAACTCTTCAATTGTGTAAAATTTTGGGTATTCCCATGGTATTAGATGTTCATCACCATATATGCAACGATGGCGGTTATAGTATAGAAGAGATATTACCAGATATATTGAATACATGGAAAGGTGAAAAATTGCCACCAAAACTCCATTTCTCAAGTCCTAAGGAACACCCAAAAGATAGAAAACATGCAGATTTTATTGATGGGAAGGATTTTGTTGAATTCATAGAGCTTTGCAAGCCATTAAATAAAGATATAGATATTATGCTAGAAGCAAAGAAAAAGGACCTTGCTTTATTTAACCTTGCAGGTTCAATAAAAAAATTGAGAAAGGATTGGAAGTGGATAGATTCTTCTACCTTTGAGTTATAAAGTAAAGTTGATGAAAGAAGTATTCCCTACATAAGTCATATAGAACTAAATAGGAAATTATCCATACTCATAGATAAGAAGGTTATAGAGAAGATAACTAATGGGAGTAATACATACTATTCTTTACTGAATTTTGGTGAAGATTTAGTGTATATTTTTAATCATTTAGAGGATTTGGAGGATAAATATTTTGAAACTTCATAAAGATAAGTTAACAATTATTATTAGTTAATATTGAGAATATAATAAATAGAGTATATACTAGGATTATGCTCATATACTAGAATTTACAGTAAATAGTATAAATTAGTAAATATTGGTTAGAATTAAATAAGAGATAAAAGGGATACTGATTCTAGAAGGGCACGTTTAGTGCCTTGTTTTTTTGGAAAGGAGTATTATATGGAAGGCTTTAAAGTTGGAGATAAAATAGAATTAAATATTATTGATATAAATAATGATGGAATGGGAGTAGGAAGATATGAAGGCTTTACTTTTTTTGTTGAAGGTGGAATCTTAGGGGACAAGGTACTAGTTAAAATAGAGGAATTAAAAAAGCGATTTGGAATAGGAAGGACTTTAGAAATACTGGAAAAATCACCTTATAGAATGAAATCTAAATGCGAGTATTTTCCACAATGTGATGGTTGTCAGTTTCATAATTTTAAATATGAAAAACAATTAGAATTAAAAAGAGATATGGTAAAAAGCAATTTAGAGAGGATAGGAAAAATAAAAGATGTAATAGTTAATGATACTATAGGAATGAATTATCCATATAGATATAGAAATAAAGCAGAGTTCAAAATAGGGGAAAATAATAATATAGGTTATTTTAAAAGAGGAACTCATGATTTAATCCCTATAGATAAATGTATTATTCAATACAAAATAGTAGATGAAATAATAAGTTTAGTAAAAGAATATATGAAAAAATACAAAGTAGAAGGTTATAATAATAGAACTAAGAAAGGCATAATAAAGAACTTAATCATACGAACGACAAAAGATAAAAAGGTAATGATAGTAATTATTACAAAGGGAGAAAAACTTCCTTATAAGGAGCAATTAATAGAGATATTAACTGATAAACAGCTTACTTCTGCTTCAATAGTAAGTATATATCAAAATATTAATAGCAAAGATACATCAGTAGTATTAGGACATAGGGACATAAAGTTATACGGGAAAAATAAAATTGTAGACTATATTGGAGAGTATAATTTTTTAATTTCTCCCAAATCCTTTTTTCAGGTGAACCATATTCAAACGGAAGTTTTATATAATAAAGTAGTAGAATATTTGAATTTGAATGGTGATGAGACGGTAGTAGATTTATATTGCGGTATCGGTACAATAGCATTATATATATCCAAATATGCAAAGAAGGTTTACGGAGTAGAAGTAGTGAAAGATGCCATAGATGATGCAAATGCAAACTTAAAAATTAATAATGTAAAAAATGTAGAGTTTATTCAAGGGAAAAGTGAAGATGTTTTGCCTAAGATTATTTCTAAAGGAATTAGTATAGATGTAATAGTAGTAGATCCTCCTAGAAAAGGATTAGATAAATCCTTAATAGGTTCAATTACCAAGGCTAATCCTAAAAAAATAGTATATGTGTCCTGTAATCCGTCTACATTAGCTAGGGATGCTGGATATTTAGAAGAGAAAGGATATAAGGTAGAAGAGGTACAACCAGTAGATATGTTTCCTATGACTGGGCATGTGGAAGTCGTAACACTGCTTGTGAGGGAGTGAAACGACTGAAGAAGCAGATGTACGTCTCATGTCAGGCTTGCCCAAGAAGCTGAGAGAAGCGAAGGCTGAT